>NZ_JAIUDG010000017.1:0-139500 GCF_020179875.1 Paenibacillus sp. alder61 | reverse complement strand
TTAATTCATCAAGAAATCCGGGAGCAACAGCGATCGGAAGAACATTTCACCCGGCTGCCTCTATCCCTCCATCATTAGTTCAACTCATTACGACTAACTGATGTTAAGGTTTTTGCAAGTTTAATGCCCGCATCAGTGAAATAAGGTCCTTTTTGGCCGCTATTTTTCCCGAAAACGCAAATTGGGTCGAAATAACGGCCCAAAACGCCGCTATCATAACAGGCGGCAAGAAAGATTGCGGATAGGCAGCACCATGTCAGGTTTAATCAAGTTGGAAGGTGAAGGCCCGGTTGGTGCAGAAAATTGGTTTAGAAACAAGGAGGTGCCAGGCTCAAAATGACCCCAAAGTGGAAAAAAGGCCTGAAATACGCGGCGATCGGCTTGGCCGCGGTTTTGCTGGCGGCGGGCGGCGGATTCTGGATCTATGCGCAGGACTACTACCGGGCGGACGCGGCGGCCCGCCAAGTGCTGGCCGAACCGTCAGGAAAGGTGGAGGCGCTGGAAAAGATGTGGGTGTTCCGCCCGGACCCGGAGCAGACGGGGCGGGAGCGGGACGGCGGCAGCCCGGGGCTGATTTTGCTCGGGGCCTATTCCGCCGCGGCCATCCCCGAGGATCTCCCCACGCTGGAGATTTACGGCAGCGAAGACCGGGTGCTGGACCGGAGCAAGCTGCCGGTTTCACCGAACACCCTCCTTGAGATCGCCGGCGGAAACCACGCGTACTTCGGCGATTACGGGGAGCAGAAGGGGGACGGCACGGCGGCGATCTCCCGGGAAGAGCAGCAGCGGCAGACGGCCGAAGCGATTGTGAAGTTTATGACAGATGGCCATGAACGCTAAGCCGAGCCCTGCCTCCAGCCGATAATAATAATGTACATTGTACATCACCTCGCAATGGAGGAGCTCATCTTTTGAAGACAATCATGAAAACGACGTTTAAGCTTGTGCTTCCTTTCGCATTGCTGGCATTGGCTTATTTGTTCTACACGAAGACCACCGCCTTATCTCCGGCGCAGCTGGATATGGTGAAATGGGCCCCTTACGGGATCTTTCTGATCGGGGGCATCATATCCTGGAAATTCAACCGCAGCCGGGAATTTTTTATTCTGACGGTGCTGGCCCTGGGGCTGGCGGCGTATACCGATCTTGCCGGGGCGCTGACGCTGAAAGGCTTGGCGGCGCGCAGAACGGATCTTCACCTGCTGATAAGCCTGCTGCTTCCGTTCAACATCGCGCTGTTCTCTTTTTTCCGGGAGCGGGGGATTTTAAGTCTATGGGGGATTTTGCGGATCGCCGCGATCGCCGCCCAGGTTGGCCTGGCATACTGGCTGCTGGATCCCGCGCGGCAACCTCTGCTGCAAACGCTCGGCAAAACCTGGATCCCGGCGGTAAAATCAAGCGCGCTAACGCCCTTGTCTCAAGTTTCACTGCTGCTGTTTCTGGCGGCGCTGATCATCCTCATTGTTCGGCAGGTCTCACACCGCTCATCCCAGGATATTTCTTTTATCGCGGTGCTGTGCGCCCTGTTCTACGCCCTGCATCAAACCGGCGGCGGTAATCCGGTGCTTTACGCGGTGGCTTTTGCGGTGTCGGGCATCATCCTGATCGTGTCGATCATCCAGGACTCCTATTCGATGGCGTTCTCGGACGAACTGACCGGACTGCCTTCCCGGCGGGCGCTCAAGCAGGATATGATGAAGCTCGGGATGAATTACGCGATCGCGATGCTGGACATCGACCATTTCAAAAAGTTCAACGACACCTACGGCCATGACACGGGGGACGAGGTGCTGAAGCTGGTCGCCTCCACGATCAAGGACGTGACCGGGGGCGGGAAGGCGTACCGGTACGGCGGCGAGGAATTTACGATTCTTTTTCCGGGAAAAAATAGCACCGACGTTCTGCCCCATCTCGAGGAATTACGGGAAAAAGTTTCAAAACGGGCCTTTACGCTGCGCCGGAGCGGCAGGGGTAAAGGCAAGTCCGGACGGAAAGCGCGGGGCCGCGGCTCCGGCAAGGCAAGATCAAAACAAATTTACATAACGATCAGCATCGGGGTTTCCCAAAAGAGCGACAAACATAAGACGCCGGACACGGTGATGAAATCCGCGGATACGGCCCTGTATCGGGCTAAGAAAAAAGGAAGAAACTGCGTGAGCAAATAAAAAAGGCAGGGGGATCGACGTGAGCGGGAAAATCCAGACCATCGAAACCATCGAGAGCACCGGATCGATCGGGATGATCGAGTCGGCGGGCGCAGAAGCGCTTGGGCGCAATACGCGATTAAACGGCGGGGATGCCGGCAAGGCGGGCGGGGGAACAACAGGAGCAATAGGAGCAGCAGGAGCAACCTACCGGATCCGCAGCGTCATTTCAAGCAGTGAGCTGGCGATTGTGTACACGGCACGCCAGGAGAAGGCGGGTGTGAAGTGCGTGATCAAGGAGTTTTTTCCGCGGGCGCTCGTGCGTCGGGGCCGGGACGGCAAGTCGGTGCACCGGCGGACCGGGATGCCGCAGGAAAAATACGGCACGCTAAAAGACGCCTTCCTTCAGGAAGGCGCCCTGCTCCAGGACTGCGAGCATCCCGGTGTCGTGCGGTGCCTGGACCGGTTCGAGCAGAACGGCACGGCGTATCTCGTGATGGAATACTGCCCGGGCCTGACGCTCGATCAGGTGATCGGCGGCCGCCCGGACATGGCGGAGCCCGGCTTTCTGTACCGGAGCATCCTGCCGCTGATCGGGACGGTGGAGCATCTCCACCGCCGCGGCGTGATTCACCGGGATGTGAAGCCGGGCAACATCATCATCGATGAGCAGGGCCGTGCCAAGCTGCTCGATTTCGGTTCGGCTGTCCGCTATGAAGAGAGCGGCCATCCGATTCTTACCACGGCCGGGTATTCGCCGCTCGAGCTGTACTCGGAGCACTCCCGGCAGGGGCCGGTGAGCGACGTGTACGCCATGGCGGCCGTGCTGTACTACTGCTGCCGGGGCGAGGCGCCGCGCGACGTCCGGCAGCGGCTGTTCGACGACAGCCTCGAGCCGCTCGGCGCCGGACTCCGGCGGTCCTGGCCGTTCCTGGCCCGGGCCGTGCGCCGGGCCCTGGCCGTTTCGCCGGAACGCCGCGCTTCCTCGCTGAACGGGCTGAAGCGGGCGATCCGGCTGGAGTATTTCGCTAGCCGGTCTTTCCTGCAGAAGCGTCGGTCCGGATAAAGATATTCGTATTCGGCTTGATCGGTTTATACCGCAGCTCGATTTCCGTAATGCCATCCTCGAATGTAATGTACAATTTGTCATTATATTCGAGGATTTCTTGTTTGTTCTTCGGCAGCGGGGTGCGGTTGCGCACCAGGGAGCAGCGGGTGGTGTTCTTGACGTACAGTTTGCCGCCTTTGGCCGGCTTGAACACGATGTGTTCGGCTTCCGGCAGCGGTTCGTTGACGTCCAGACTGCGGAACAGTTCGCCCAGGCTGACGCTTCTTCCCGTAAAGGAGGTCAGCGGCCACGATTTCACCGGCACTTCGCTTCCGCTGGCCGTGGCGAGAAAATAGCCTTCCAGCTTCCCGGCGAAGCCCGGTTTGGGGCGGAGCCACAGGTACAGCAGGAACCCGGCGGCGACGGCAGCCAGACCTCCGGCGATGGACCAGAACACCGCGGTATATTTGGATTTGACGGAAAGCTGCAGCACCGCCGTCGCGGTCTCCCCTTCCGGATCCGTCGCCGTCAGCGTAATGGTTCCGTGGCCGGTTCGCTGCGGGGAAATGCGCAGCTTATCGCCCGCCAGTTCGGCCGAAACGCTCCCGCCGTCCGCGGCTTCCCCCTGGATTTCATACACTAACGAATCCCCGTTCTCATCCGTAAACAACTTGTCCATCGGCAGTTCGGACAGGCCGTCCTCCTTGATTAACCCCAGTTCAAGCGGGCCTGTGACCGCCGGGGCCAGGTTGGCTGCTTTTACGGGCGCCACAGGGCTGTCCCGGTAAAAGCTCGGGCCGTTCAGCTTCACGTTCCACGCGTATTCGCCGGATTTCGGAAACGTATACTCGGCGGTATACCGCCCGCCTTGCAGTTTCATATCCACGCTGGTTTCCTCGTTCGTCTTCTTATCCAGTACGACCAGCTTCGCGCTCATCCCCGCATAAACATCCAGATCCTCCAACGGCTTGCCCGGGCCGGCGGCGGTGAGATAGGCTTCGACGCCGGTCGGCTTGCCTTTGAGCACGGTGTCGGCGGTCAAGCGGGCCTCGGCCTCGAGCGCATAGCTTCCCAGCAGGCTGATTTTAACCAAATCTCCCGTCGTTCCTCTGAATTTGACTTTGGCGGTCCCTTGTCCCGGTTCTTTAATTTTGATCAAGGTATAGGTTCCCGATTTGAACATCCGGATGTTCTCGGAGTTGTAGAACAGCTGGGTCTCCTGCAGCGGATGTTCGGACAGCAGGATGATATTGGCCTCGCCCATGCTGGAATTCGGAATGTCCACCGGGACTTCCTGAAGCTTGCCGGTCGCGGTCACCCCGGCGACCGGCATCAGCACGGATCTCATCTGCGCGGCGAAGATCTGATTGAAAATCTCCGGCAGATCGTCGGCACTGCTCGTGATGTAAGAAGCCCCGCCGGTTTCGGCCGCGATCCGCTCCAGTTCATCCGGATTCACGGTCCCGTCATGGTTCAGGCCGATCGTGTAGATCGGGTAACCTTCCTTCCGCGCTTTTTGAATCGCGCTTTCCACGTCTTTCGTCGAATCGGCCACCGTCCGGTTGGTCGGCGACACGGGACCGAAATCGGTCTCCCCGTCCGACAGCAAAATCATGAAGGGAATTCTTGCCCCGCTCCCCGCATCCGCTCCCTTCTTACCGGCCGACAATAGATTGCCGCCCTTCACCAGTCCCAGGCCCAAATCCGTATAACCGGTTCGGCGCAGTCCGGCCATCGCCTGTTTCAGTCTCGTGCGGTTGGCCGTCACGGAAATCGGAGTCAGCGGCGAAGACGCCACGATATGATGGTTATAGGCGACGAAGCCGATCCGCGTCCGGCTGGCCTCACTCATATCCATGAACATATGGATGACTTCATTCGCCGTTTTATTCGGGTCGGCGTGGTTCATGGAGTAGCTTGTGTCGAGCACGAATACCGCGTCAAAGGCATCCCCCGGATTTTTTGGCGAATCCTCAGCGGAAACATGCGGAAAAGTGACAAAAATCGGAACAAGTAACGTAAAAATTAAAAACAGGATAATAGTCCTAAAAGTCATTTTGCCTAAGGAGGCGAATTTTTGATCCATTTCCATCCTCATCTTCAATACCCGCCTTATGTACTAGAATGTGTCGTTTGGAGCGAAAGTGACCATCGGATTATGTATATCTAAGGATATATCGGATGCAGTTCATGAATTCTGTATACAGTTCCAAAAATTAGGACTTTCATTGGATAAAACTCCCTCTATTTCATTTTTGTATAGGCTATAAGTCCCTGTGTTGCTCAGAGATTCAAGATATTGACAATTTGTCGAGGCGGCATTTATATTTACCCCTAAGACCCGGGTAATGCGAACCACTCGCTTATCATTTGGGTCCGTATCACTAAGACGGTCGACTGCCGTCGAAAAACATCAGTATTTCAAGCGTTCGGCAGGGATAAGGTTTGGAGCGAAGCCGTCAGGCCGAAGACGCTTCGGAAACGGGAGGAGGAAAAACACGGTGGACATTATTAATCAGACGAATCGAACGATGCTGTTCGAAGAGATCAATCCCGAGAAGCTGGACCTGATCACGATCGTGGGCGATGTCAAAGGCATCGACAGTCTGAGCGACGACAAAATCAAAGAGATCAACGGACATCTGCTGGTCCGCAGCTTCGACGAGTTCCTGAACAAGTTCTCGCCGACGGTGTACTCGTTTTTTAACGCGGCCAACCAAAAGGTGGTTTACACCTTGAAAAAGCCGGAGGGCATCGCCGAGGACGCGATCTCGGAAATCCGGATCGATCAGAACAACGATTTCCTGAAAATGCTGTTTACGCTGATCGACACCAAGCGCAGCCAGGGCATGACGAACGTGGATTTCAAATTCGAGCATCTGCTCGACATGATTTCCCCGAAAAAAGTGATGGACGATATCCGCCAGGTCCGTAAGGAAATCCATTACCTGTACGGACAATACGAGAAACTGGACGACGAGGATCCGAAAAAACTCGATATGGGCGACAAGCTGAACGCCATGTTCGAGGAGGCCAGCGCGAATTACAACAACGTCATGGCGATGCTGCCGCTGGCGATTGAGGATATCAAGACGCGCCTGTTGCTGGGCGGATCGAACGAGGAAAACGACGCCGAAGCGGTTCAAATCGGCATGCTGACGATCGGCGAGAGCGGCGAACTGAAAATCATCGAAGCTCCGAAGAGCGAGAGCACGGAACTGGTGCTGCTGGACGAGCATGGATCCAACGATTTGGCCCAGGTGTTTGAAGAGGATTACAACTCCATCACGGAGGCGCCGTCCGGATACGTAAAAGATCTGGTTGTACGTACCTTTAGCCCGCTGCCTGCCGTGGCCGGCGATGTGAACGTCGAACAGGAGGTTCAGAACTACAACACCTACCTGGAGTTCTATAAAACCGCGAAGGACGATTTCGTGAAGACCGTCAAACCGCTGGTGGAAAAAATCCTCGGCGTCAAAATGTTCTTCGACCAATACGCGGTCAAAAACAAAGGGATGGCTCCCTCCCTGCTCGTGACCAACACGAAGCTGGAAATGCTGGTCAAGAGCGCGAACATTCCGCGGCTGGAAACTTACCTGAACACGGTCAACTCCAAGAACGATTTCTCGGATACGATCTGGTTCGGCATCGTTCCTTCGGTGGAACTGGAGACCGCCGGCAAGGTGAAGGTCACCCGGGAGCGGTTCAAGGGGAACGAAAAGATCGCCAAGCAGGACGGCAATACGATGGAATCGCTGTCCATGCTGATGCAGGTCGTCAAAGAGTTCAAAGTCCAGATCTTCTTCAGCTTCGAAACCGGAGAAGAGACGACGTTCAACAACATGGCGACGGCCGGCATCGACAAGTACATCGACAAATGCGCGCCGCTCATCCGCAAGGAATACAGCGAATACGCGATTCCGTGCATCCCGAACTTTACGGTGATCCCGAAAGAGAAATCCGGGGTGGTCATCGACAGCCGCATGGTGCAAACGGAAAACGGGGCCCAGCTCTCCCGCGAGAAGGAAGACATTCTCAAGCTGTGGATCGAAGGCGTGTACGTGGGCGCTTCTTACGTGGCCGCCGGGATCGTCTCGGCCTACCAGTGTCCGGAATATCTCAAGGAATCGTTCAAAAATACGAGCAAGGATTTCCCGGGCGTGCGCTTCGACATCGAAGCCGGCGAGAACAGCCTGCGGGCCGTGACCACCATGGCGAAGGAAATTACCGGGTTCACGAACACGATCAAGGATTCGATCAACCGCAAGAATTTCGGCTTTATTTTCTCTTCGGAAAACGCTCAGTTGCAAGGCAAGGACATCCGCCGCATCACGGTCTACAAAGCGCGCAGCCTGGCCCAATCCGAGGACGGCTTCGATTCCATTTACAAGACGCTGGTCAGTACATATATCGAGCGCATCCTGCGATTCCAGACCGCCGATTTCAAGCATGAGAATATCGTCAAATTTTTCAGCAACAACCCGAGCAGCCAGAAGAGCATGTGGTTGTCGAAACGCGGCTTTATCAACTCGATCATTCAGGACGGGGACGATATGAGCTACGTCATCGACGAGAAAAACAACCTGTGCCATATCGACCTGATCTACAACGGCAACGTGAAGAACCTCGAGGTCATGATCACGAAGGGCACAAGTGCCGTGAAGATTTAGGTGTGGCAAACCCATTGATGTATGTGGAAGACGCGGCCTAACGGCTCGTCTTGTTACATAAATTTTCGGCCCTGAAGCCGAAAGGCTTCGGCCGAGCACTAATTTTTCTTAAGGAGGAAATGTACTTATGGGATTCAGATTGAAAGTGGAAGGCGCAGAAACGATTGAACTGGGCTTGGACAACATTCAAAAGGTGATTTATGACACCGACACGCCGGACGATTCCAACGCAAGATCCACCGATGTGGGCTCTACGCTGAAAATCATCGGCAAGGTCATCACCGCCACCGACGGGGACAAAGCGGACGACACGCTGAAATTGGCGCAATGGTCCCTCGTTCCGGCCGAAAAAGCGGACTGCTACCGCAAACTGACGCTGGAAGTCATCGCCGCTGACCAAGTGGTTCGCGAAATCCACTTCCCGAACGCTTTCGTGGTCGACTACAAAGAAACGTTTGGCGACACCGAAGGGGTAGGGCAATTCGAGCTTTACGTGAAGCAAAAGAAAGACAAAACCGAGTTGGCTACGCTTAACGGCGGATACGACTTCGGCAAGTAAGATTCGCTGGAACTGCGTCATGGGGCAGTGACGGCAGGTAAATCTCAAGGGGGCTTCCCCCTTGAGATTTACTGTAATTACCTTGCTGGTAGGGCAAGGATTCCAGAGGGGAAAGCGGGGAAACGCGGATGACCGATTACTATGCGCAACTGGGCGTTGCCCGTGATGCCGGGATCGCCGAGATCCGGCAGGCTTACCGCAAGCTGGCCAAGCGCTACCATCCCGATGTCAACCGGGACAACCCGGAGGCGGAAGCGCGCTTCAAGCAGATCGTGGAAGCATATGAAACGCTGAACGACGAGTCGCTTCGGGCGGAGTACGACCGAAAGCTGGATTCGGTGAAGAGCGGACGCGGCGGCACGCAAAGAAAGACCGGAGGAGCCGGAACGGGATCGGCGGCAGGTCGGGCGGCCGGCACAGGCGCGAACGCGAGCGGGGTCGGGATCGACGGTTTTGATCCGGTGCGCATCCGACAGCAATTTGAGCAATTTTTCGCAAAAGTTTCCGGGAACCGTGAACAAGAAAACGGCCCAGGGGCCAAGGCGGAGGAGGCGGGAAAGAACCCGCTGGATACGACCGCGATGTTTGATCAATTTTTTGGATATCGAAAAAAGTAACCGACACGACCGTATAGCAGAAGAAATATGGATGATGAATTACGGATGAAAATACGGATAGCGTGCGTGATTAAGGATGGCGTACGGAATTACGGATAGCGTACGGAATTTGGATGGAGTACGAAATTACGGATAACGGAATTACGAATGACGTACGGAATACGGATGACAGCTGGAATTACGGATGACTGATGGAATTATGGATGACGTAAGGAATACGGATAACAGACGGAAATACGGATGACGTACGGAGCATGGATAACGGATGAATCACAGATTGCATGCGGGGTTACGAATAACGGAATTACGAAATCACGGAGGTAGCGGATGTGAAATTGAAGAGATCCGGCTGGATGGTCTTCCTGAATGTGTTAATTTACGGGATTTTGGCCGGTATGGTCATCTATGCCCTTCTCCGCCCTTTACATTACAAGCTGCAAATGGCTACCGTCGCGGTGTCGGCCATCATTGCCAGCGCGCTCGTCTGGACGGGGGGTCCCCGGAGTATCGGGGTCCGGGAGCGGGCGGAGGCGGTCGCCAAGATCGTGCTGCTCGACGATGACGGAGAACGCGTCAAGGAATGGTTCGTCAAAGGGGAAACCTCGGTCCTGATTGGCAAAAATGGCCACCGCGGCGGGGTTGATATAGATTTGTCGGACTGCGAATACGCCTCGCTTGTCAGTCCGGAGCACGCCGTTTTAAACCGCGTCGGAGACCGGTGGTATATCGAGGACACGGAATCCCACAGCGGGACGGGGCTTCGCAAGGCGGGCAGCAGTGAAACCCGGCGGCTCGTCGCCGAAGAACCGCAGGAAATCGGCACGGGAGATATGGTGTTTATCGCGAATACGCGGCTGCTAGTCAAATAATCCGGCCCAAAGCCAAAGCACGAATACATACGGAGGAATGAGTCTAAAGATGAGTTTGACGAGATGCCTAAACGGACACATGTTCAGTACGAGAAAACACGGCAACACGTGTCCTTACTGCAACACGGTGCTGGAGCAGCCTTCGCGCGGCGAGACGCGCCGGCCGCCGGCGGCCGCGGAGACGGATGACAAGACGATGCCCTATCTTGGGGAGACGACCGGGATTCAGCCGGTAACCGGCTGGCTGGTTTGTGTGGAAGGCCCGCAGATGGGCCAAGACTACCGCATCATGGCGGAAAAAAACTTTATCGGCCGCGCGGAGGAAATGCAAATCCGAATCATCGGGGATAACGCCGTATCCCGGCGCAACCACGCGGTAATCGTGTACGATCCGAAGAAACGGAATTTTTATTTGCTGCCGGGGGACGCCTCCGGCCTGGCTTACCACAACAACGAAGCGGTTTATACGCCGGTGGAGCTGAACGCCTACGATTTGATCCAGCTGGGACGAAGCAAGTTCGTGTTCGTTCCGCTGTGCGGGCCGCATTTTGAGTGGGATAACGGATAGATCGGGATGATGGGGATGGGAGATTTGAATTTTTGGCAGTCCTATGGCGTGCTTGGGGCCGCGTTGGCGCTGGTCGGTTTGCTTGTTTTGATTCGGCAAAAAGTAGCCGGCGTTGCCGCCGCTGCGCCGCGAACCCGAACGGGTGGCGCGGTGGTCGCCGAGGCGACTCCGGAATGGGAGCCGGTGAGCGGCAAAATCGCCGTCGGCAACGCCCAGACGATCGGCAGGCGCCAGGAGCAGGACGACTATTTCGCCAGCTCGATCACCCGGGTCGGGACGATGGCCGTCATCGCCGACGGAATCAGCGGCGTGGCTCACGGGCGCATGTCCAGCACCCTGGCCGTGACGATGTTCAGCCGGGAATATTTGAAGGTCACCGGGCAGGACGAGATTCCCGGCTTCTTTCAGAAAGCGGCTGTGTTAAGCAACCGGGCCATTCTGGAGCAGTTGGGCGGAGCCATCGGCGGAACGACCCTGGTCGCCGCCGTGATTTCCGAGGGCCGCCTGCACTGGGCCGCCGTCGGCGACAGCTTGTTGCTCCTGTTTCGGGACGGAGAATTCCTTCCCGTCAACTCCAAGGATACGCTGGAGCAAGTGCTCGAAGCCCGGGTGCTGGCCGGCGAAATCACGCGGGAGGAAGCAAAGGCGAACCCCATGCGCGGCCACTTGACCAATTATTTGGGCTACGGGGGCTTCAAAAGCATGGAGGTCGGCGAACCCGTTCCGCTTGAACCGGACGACATCGTCATCCTGTGCAGCGACGGAGTTTGCGACGCGCTGACGGAGGTGGAGCTGGAGCAGATTTTGCTGCAGCGGATGCCGCCGCAGGAGACGGCGGAAGAAATCATCGCCAGCGTGGAGCGCAAAGGTTACAAGCACCAGGACAATGCGACGGTGATTATCCTGGAGCAGGCCCGGTAAGGGGGCGCCAAGGGAGTGGGGAGCGCAAAGGCTACAAGCACCAGGACAACGCGACGGTGATTATTCTGGAGCAGGCCCGGTAAGGGGGCGCCAAGGGAGTGTGGAGCGCAAAGGCTACAAGCACCAGGACAACGCGACGGTGATTATTCTGGAGCAGGTCCGGTAATGAGGGCGCCAAGGGCGCGGGGCGATAGAGGAGCAAGGAGTGACGGGCTGCGCCCGGTTTTCGCTCGGATGGAGTAGCGTCAAGGGCTGCACGTGGACTGCGCGCCCCAGGGTGCAGGAAATGTGCGGACTGAGTGGGTTGCGTCCCAGGGTGCAGGAAATGTGCGGATTACCTCCTAGAGTAACCAAATAGCGCAGACTGTGTGGACTGCGTCCTAGAAGTGCCCGAGTTGCGCAGACTGCGTGGACTGTGTTCTAGGAGTACCTGAGTTGCGCAGACTGCGTGGACTGTGTCCCAGGAGTGCCCAAATTGCGCGGACTATGTGGACTGCGTCCAAAGAGTGCCCGAATTGCGCAGACTGCGTGGACCGTGTCCTAGACATCGCGGCCTGCTGTGGTTAGTAAGTACGTACGGTCGGAACGGAGTCCGCGCTAACGGACGCCATAGCTGCTAAATCGAACATTTGGAGCAAAACGGGAATCTAACGGACGTAATAGCGGCTATTTTGGCAAAACGAGGACATTCGAGCGGTAAATAGGCAAAATAGGCGCTATGGCTTCCGTTAGAATTTTCAAAAGGCGGAAATGTGCGAAATAGCAGCTATTATTTCCGTTAGCGCATAAGGGATACAGCAGACTAGCGGTAATCGGTAGTGGTGGGGAGTAAGTAAGCGTGGCTGGGTATGCGAGTAAGTGATTGTGACTGGTCGCTAACGCGAGTGCTCAATGCTCAACCGCCTGCTTCGGTCTGCGGGATCTCGACCAGTTGAGGCCTGGTGGGTGTGTGACTAGTGTGGTCTGCGGAAAGTGTGATTAGTTGAGGTGTAGCTGATGTTGACTAATTGTGGTGTAGCGGAGTGTGTGATTAGTTGTGGTGTAGCCGAAAGTGTGACTAATTGTGGTGTGAACGAGTGTGTGACTAGTTGTAGGGTGACCGAGAGTGTGACTAGTTTGTGCTGTAGCGGAGCGTGTGATTAGTTGTAATGTGGCCGGGTGTGTGACTAGTTGAGGTATTGCCGAGCGGTGACTAATTGTGGTGTAGCGGAGCGTGTGACGGGTGTAATCAGCGAGTGCGAAGGCCGAAAGTTCGCGCTAACGGACGCTATAGCTGCTAAATCGAACAATTGGAGCAAATCGGGAATCTAACGGACGTAATAGCGGCTATTTTGGCGAGATGGGGGCATTCGGGCGGTAAATAGGCAAAATAGGCGCTATGGCTTCCGTTAGAATTTTCAAAAAGCGGAAATGTGCGAAATAGCAGCTATTATTTCCGTTAGCGCATGAGGGCCGTCGGAAGACTAGCGGTAATCGGGCAGCGGTAGCGAGTAAGTGATCGTGGCTGGGTATGCGAGTAAGTGATTGTGACTGGTCGCTAACGCGAATGCTCAAACCGCCGGGTTCGGTCTCCGGGATCTCGACTAGTTGGGGCCTGGTGGGTGTGTGACTAGTTGTGGTCTGCGGAAAGTGTGATTAGTTGCGGTGTAGTGGGGTGTGTGACTAGTTGCGGTGTGGCCGCAAGTGCACGATCGTAGCCGGACGCTAACGCGAGTAAGTGACAGCTTTTTTAAAGGCGAATAAGTATCGAGGTTGTTAGGGGTTGAAGAGGGATGGACCGGCAACCAGACGGGAAACGGAGGAAGGCATGAGGAAGGAGAACAGCGACTTTAAAACCGCTTTTGTCTCCGAGGCGGGTTCTTATATTGACAACAGAGACTATTTTGCTTTCGTGGAGCTCGACGACATGGCTTGCTACGTGATCGCGGATGGGCTGGATCAGGACCGGGAGGTTAGCAGCGCGGAGATGGTGATCCGGGCGATTTTGGAGAGTTTCATGGAAAAGCCGTCGCTGTCCCGGCGAAAAATCCGGAACGATTTGGAGGCGGCCCACGAGTGGCTGAAATTCGAGAGCCGGCGCGTCCGGCTGAAGGCCAGCGTGCTCGTTATCGTCACGGATTATACGCGGATGGTATGGGCGTCGTGCGGGAATGCGCGGATGTATCATTTTCGCGGGGGGCGGCTGAATTTGCGCTCCAAGGACCAGAGCTTGACGGAGCTGCTGACCGACAGCGGCAAGCTGTCCGAGGCGGGGGCGGTCCGGCATGAGGAACGCGGCAATCTGCTGAATTATATGGGCAAGCCCGACCGGTTCGAGCCGTTTGTTTCGAAAAAGACCCCGCTCTCCGACGGGGATGTGCTGCTGCTCTGCACGCCGGGGCTTTGGAAGAAGGTCGAGATCCCGGAAATGCTGGACGCCCTGACGGCGTCGAGCGATCCCGAGACCCTGACCGATACGCTGGAAGAGGTTGTGCTGAGCCGCCAGGAAAAAACGGTGGACAATTACACGGGCGCCGCCGTTTATGTGAACAAGGCGTTCGTCGAGAAGCCGAAAAACTACAAGAAATGGGCGCTGCGGATCGCGATGATCCTGCTCTCGCTTGCGATCGCGGGCGGCGGGATCTGGTACGCCAAGGCCCGGCAGGCCGCGAAGCTGGCGGAAGCCGTCGTGCAGATGACGGAGTTCGAGCAGGACGGTGACGAGTACGCGGCCGCCGGCGATTATCCGAAGGCGCTGAAAGCCTACAGCGAAGCGAAAAACGCGGCTAGCCGGCTGAAGGACAAGCTGCATTTTCAGTTGCTGCGGAACAAGCAGAAGGTGGCGCAGGCGGTCACGGACGGCGACGGCTACGTGAAGGACGGCAGCTACGATATGGCGGTCGAAAGCTACGAGAAAGCGCTGAAGGATGCCGGGAAGTACAAGGTGTTCAAGGAGGAGCATATCCGCGAGCGCATTGCGCGCAGCGGGATGATCGCGGAGCTGGCGGTGATTTTTCAGGAGGGCGACAAGCAGCTGCAGGGCCAGGACTACAACAACGCGAAGAAAACCTACAACAAGGCCAAAACGGCGGCGATCGACGCGGGTTATGCCGAGGGGCAGAAGCAGGCGGAGGACAAGATCAAGGCCGCCCAGGAAAAGATCGACCAGTTGTATGCGGAGACGAAGACGCTGAAGGCGGACAATCTGGAGAAAAAAGGCGACCGCAGCCTGGCCGCGATGGATTACGCCGGGGCGATCGAGGCGTACACGCTGGCGCAGGAGATCTACCAGGAGATCGACAAGCTGGAGCGGGTGCTGGCCATGGAACGCAAAATCGCCAAGGCCGATGAAAAGCTGCACCCGATCGTGCCGGCGGGCGGGGACGCGGGCGGGGATACAGCCGCGGGATCCGCCGCCGGTGCGAGCAGTGCGGCCGGTGCGACCGCCGCAACCGGCGCGGCCGCGGGCGGGAGCGCGGTCGGAGGCGGGGGAAGCCCGGCGGGGAACGCCGCCGCCGGGGCTTCCGGCACCGCGGGGTCCACGACGAAGCCGGCCGGGACGTCGAAACCGGCCGGTTCCGGGGCGGCCTCCGGCGGGAAAGAGGCGGCCTCGCCGGACGCTGAGCCGGGCGCCAAGCAGGAGACGAAGCCCGGCGCGGCATCGGGCGCGGAACCGGGCGAGAAGCAGGGAGCGCAAGGCTCGACGCCCGACGCGGAGCCGGGGACAAAGTCCGGCACAGCGCCGGATTCGGCAACTGAGACGCCGGCTTCGGGCGCAGCGCCGAACGGCGCTTCGGGAGCCGGCGGGACAGCTTCGCCTCCGGGCGGCAAGGATCAAGCCGATAAGGCGGAAGGGGGGAACGCTTCATGAAGGACATCGTTTTGGACCGGCTGAACAAAATGGAGGATTTGCAGCAGCGCCGGGTGCTGCGCAGTCTGATGAACAGCGTGTTCCTCAATCTCGTGGAATACCAGGAGGAGCTGAACCGGCAATTGGAACGCCGGGTGTTTGAAGAAGTGGAGGACCACGAGAGCAAGCACGACGTCTATGTGTCCATGTGCCGGAGGGAAGAGTGGGACCCGCTGCACGAATACTTGTTTCCCGTGCTTCCGCAGGATACCGAGCCGCGGCGCATCGATCTGAAAGACGTAATCGCGGCTTTAAGCGGAGGCGCGGAGGTGCGGCTTTTTTCGTTGTTTCTGGAATGCGGGTACCCGCTGATTCAACAGCTGCTGCAGAGCGCAAAAAGCTTCCCCGGAGAGCTGCGGACGGATCGCGGAACCTACGCCATCCGGGTCCGACTGGAACGGAACATGGATTACATTCGGGAGATCGAGAAGCTGTACCGGATCTTTTTAAGCAATGGCCTGCCCTGGAAAACGGTGAATCATCCCTATGCCTACAAATTTGTGGATGCGGTTCTGACCGGGGTGGACGGACAGCTGGCCGAGGACGAAGAAGTGCTGGAGATTTCCGTGCACCTGGAGGAATACGAGGCTTACAAAAGAACGGACCTGGTCCCGCTGTGGAACATTCAGCGATTGGAACTGAAAACGGGCGGGTTCCCCGTGCCGGCGACGGACCGGGTCAACTATGAACATGTGCTGCCGCTGCGGAAAACCGGGACCCAGCACGGCTACCTCGTCGACGTGAACGACGATAGCATCCGGTACGTCAAGCGCGCCCCGGAGGAGCTGGTCGTAGTGTCCCCGCTGGAGAAGTCGGACGCCTGGCAGGTGCTGAAGCTGGTCGAACCGGTCGGCTCGGGGATTACGGGGCTCGTCAAGCCCGCGTATCCGCTGATGTCCAACCGTCAGCGCCCGGACTTTATCGGCAGCTACGGGCGAAAGCAGGGGCAGATCGTCCGCTCCAAGGGCGAGATCGTGCGGATGATCCACGCTTTTGACGTATCCGATTGGCTGGAGCTGACGCATGTGGAAATCCGCCCGCCGGGCGCGGCGAACCCGCTCACTTATGAGCTGAACCGGTTTATGACCGACGAAGTCCGGGTGGATAACGGCAAATGGCGGATGTGCCTCGGATTCGGCAAGCGGAACATTGGCCGGGGGCACGATTATCTGGCCGAGGATGTGATGAGCTTTCTCGTCTCCCAGGTGCAGATGTCTTTTCCCGAATATCGCTGCGAAGGAGAATGGGCTTGAATTACATTTGGGATTTGCTCGTTCAAGCGCAGGAAGCCGGGATGGACAAGAAGGGGATCCGCTTCCTCCCGGCCAAGGTCTACTCGCCTTACATGGAGCTGAGCCTGGAGGCGCTTAACGCGACGGCCGGCCAGCTTGACGTGGAGGTGGAGGTAAATCCTCATTACCGGTTCCCCGCGGTGTTCCGTGATTTGCTGGACATCAACCTGACGGAGGATGAGGAGCTCAGGCTGACTTTGTTCGATATTTTGATTCATTTTTTGGCCGAGCTGGATTTGATGCAGGGGATGAACAAACGGGAGTTTTACATCCGCTTTGTCCTGCGGGACCTGGAAGCCGGGGCTTTCGGGGAGCGGGTCAGGGAACGGATCGGCCTGTTCGACCGGGAGGAGAAGGAAGTGATCGCCGCCGCGCTGCTGCGGATGTACGACACGGGGGAGACGCTGCATCTGCTGCGGAGCACGGTGAGCCGGATTTTTCGGCGGTCGACGATTTATGTCAACAGCGAGGAAAAAGACGAAATGCTGTTCTACATCGGCCAGCGCCGCACGGAGAGAGGTCTTCGCAAGCTGGAGCTGCTGATGGAGCTGTTTTTGCCGGTCCGGTACCGCACCGAGGTGTATTGGGATTGCCATGTCGGCATCATAGGCGCCGAGGACACGATGGTTCTGGACCGGATCGCGATGTATTGAACATTTGAAGGCGTTTGAAAGTTTAGGTTGAGGAAAAGGCACCCGCCGCGGGAAAAGGAGATTGTGCACATGAGAGGATTTAAACTGTATACCGATTCCACCAGTCAAGAGCGGGTGCGCGGCGCGGTCCGTTACACGCGGGAAGCGTTGGTCGAGATGACGACCTACCAGATGCGGAATATTTGCTACCGGGAGCGCCTCGTCGAGGGGATGAGCCAGCGGCTGGACCGCGATGAGCTGATCCGCCTCATTCTGAAATATTTGGGAGCCGACGAGCACAAGTGGATCGGCAGGGTGTGCGAAGGCGGGTTCGACCGGGTGCAGCGTATGATGAAGCGGTCGCTGCAGTCGCCGCTGCAAGGGGACGGGGGCATCTCGGTGCCCGCCCGGATCGTGATCTACCCCGGCATCGCCGTGGATCGGGCGGACGGGTACAAGGTGAAGGCGCCCGCCGGGTTCGCGGAATCGAATGTGCTGCTCGTCAACGACAACCAGGAGCTGTGCGGGATTTTTCAACTGCACAAGGATGAGGAAGGCGGCTCGGGCAGCTATTATTTGGCGGCGGACAGCGATGCCGAATGGGTGCGTACGGCCAATCGCCAGTACAGCTTGCTGTTCCTGCGGAAGCGCGAGTCCGACTATGTGTACACGACGTACTACCGGGAACAGGCGCCGCCGCCCGCCCATCTGCCCTACTTCAAAATCCCGCTAGCCGACCTGGAGCTCCGCGAACTCGAGCGGACGGACGCGGTGCTGGCGATCGATTTCGGGACATCGAACACGACGGCGGGGGCTTTTTTGTACCCGGGCTATGTAAAGCATTTTTCGGGTCTTTCTTCGGACCGGCCCGACGGGCGCCTGCGCCTGAACGAGGTGAATTTCGTGCGCTTCCCCGACCCGTCTTACCGGGTGCCCGAATGGACCGAGGCGCTGCCGACGGCGATCCGCGTGGCGGACTGCTCGAACCCGGCGGCGGTGAAGTACGAGTTCGGATACGAGGCCCTGCTCGGCATCCGGCGCGGAAGCTACAGCAGCCGGGCGTCCGTGTTCCAAGGGCTGAAGCGTTGGGTCCACGATTACGAGCGGACCGTGGAGATCATGGACGGCGAAGGGAACACGGCAACCGTGCCGCGGAGCGAGCTGATTCGCGCTTACCTGAAGTATGTGATCACCCTGGCGGAGCATCAATTCAAGTGCAAGTTCAAAAAGCTGCACCTGTCCTCCCCCGTGAAGATGAAAGCCCCTTACCTGGACATGTTCAAGGAAATCCTGAAGGAATACGACATCGAGGAGACCCACGCGCTCGACGAGGGGATGGCGGTGCTGTACAACACGATCGAGGATGGGCTGGAGCGCGGAGTTTTCACGGAGGGGGCGGAATATCAGGCGCTGGTGATCGACTGCGGCGGCGGAACGACCGATCTGTCCTCCTGCCGTTTTCGGATCGAAGACGGCCATATGTCTTACAGAATTGCGCTGGATACGAGCTACGAAAACGGGGATACGCATTTTGGCGGCAACAATCTTACATACCGAATCATGCAATTTATGAAAATCGTCTTCGCCGAGTACTACGCGAACGGCCGCCGCCGGGTGACGGATATCGACGACCTGATCGGGATTCCGGCCAACGACCTGTTCCGGGAAATCGACGAGCGGGGCGTCGAAGCGGTTTACGCCGAGCTGGAGCGGAGATACCGGGAGGCCGAGGCGGTGATTCCGACGGCGTTTGCCCGGTACGAGAGCCGCTCGCGGGACGAATATGTGCGGGTGCGCGGCAATTTCTTTTTCCTGTGGGAAATCGCCGGGGCGATGAAGGAAGAGTTTTTCCGCAAAACGGGGATTCTCCGAAACCGGTTCGACGCGGAGCTGAGCGGGGCGGACGACGACGATCTGCAGATTATGACGATGGAGCGTTGGTTCCTGTCGGTGTACCGGGGCGGGGAGCTTAAGGATGAATACGAAATCCCGAACGTCGTGTTCAACATCAAGGAAATCACCCAGTTGATTCAGGGCGACATTTACGAGATCGTGCGCAAGTTTCTGGACGGGTTCTACCGCAGCGGGGCGCTCGGGGATTATTCGATCATCAAGCTGACGGGGCAATCGTGCCGGATCGACGTATTCCGGGAAGCGCTGAAGGAGTTTGTGCCGGGGCGGAGCATCGAGTTCCGTCAAAAGCCGGCCGAAGGCCGGGTGCCGGAGCTGAAGCTGGCCTGCCTGCGCGGGGCGATCCGCTACCTGAACGCCCAGAAGGAAGGCCGGATCGAGACGAGCCTGACGAGCCACGCGGCGGTCATCCCGTACTCGGTCAGCGCGTACACGCACGACCGCCGCGAGGTCGTGCTGATCAGCAGCCTGGAGCGGAGCAGCCAGGGGCTGGGCTTCATCTCGCGGCCGTATCAGACGCAGGAGGTCGAGTTCCTGCTCCGCGGCAGCCGCGGGGATTTGCGGCACCGGTTTGTGTACACGAACCGGACCGACCGCTACGAAGCAGTCAAGTACGAGGACATCCGGGCCGTCTACGGGGACCGGATTCCGCAGGACGACACCGACTCCATCGTCAACGGGGAGACGAAGTTTTTTGTCTTCGCCGACGACAGCCAATGGGGCTTCCACGTGCTCCCGATCGCGCGCCTCGACGAAGGCCTGCACCTCGGCCGCAAAAAGCTGTTCCCGTTCGAGGGCGAGCGGTCGGGGGAGGATTTTTTTGACGGGATGAAGTAGGGCGGCGGTGGCGCCGGCTTGCTTGTAGCCGGTAGGATAGGCGCGGGGAAGTGAAGTTCGCTGCCGGTGTAGTTGCGGGTGGCAATACGGACGATGGAACCGATGAGCGGATGCTGGAAAGCTGAGACGGATGCAACCGATGCAACCGATGCAACCGATGCAACCGATGCAACCGATGGAGCCGACGGAGCCGACGGAACTGACGGAACTGACGGAACTGATGGAACTGACGGAGCCGATGGAACCCAAGCAACCCGAGCAACCCAAGCAACCGGTCCGGTTCTGCTGTGAGATACCTGTTTTTTTCGCTGGTGCGCTATCGCCGAAGCCCCGGAATTCTAACGGACACAGTAGCTGCTATTTCGGCATAAAACACACTTTTCGGATTCTAACGGACGCAGTAGCGCCTATTTGCCTCAGAAGCGCTCAAAACGACGGGTTTCGGTGGAAATAGCGGCTATTATCTCCATTAGAATTTTAAATCGTCCGATTTGGTGGAAATAGCGGCTATGGCTTCCGTTAGAACGGAGAGTGAAGACTGAGTTCGTCCGGTTTAGCTTCTGCGGAGCGAATTTAGATCGGATGGCAAAAACCTATGTAGTACATAAGGATTGGCTGGACTTGCGGGAACAGGGGGTGGGACGGTTTCGAGTTTCGAGAGACTCCGTCGCCGAACCTCAAAATACATATTTTCTTGGAAAATTATGAGGTTCCGTTTAAGGATCGGCTAAGCAACGTAAGGAGGATTTGGTCGATGAATATATGGTTCATAAGAACGATCGTTCGAAACATGCTGAAAAAGCCGTTTCTCCCGGCAGCCAGAGGACCTGAGGGAGAACTGCTGCTGCAAAAGTCCCGCTTCGTCCTGGTCTCCTGCCTGCTTGGGTTCCTGATCTGTGCGGCGGCACTTCCGATCTTGTTGGCGGATGAGGCGCGCGAGGAGTTTGAGGTGATAGTCTATCTGATCGCGGCGGGAGCGCTCCTGCTGTTCATTCAGGTGGTCCAGCACCTGATTTTTCGGGCCAAGGCCGGCGAGCACTGGCTCGCGGTGCGCACGCTGGGCGGCCGCCGGATGCTGAATTATGGGGAGCTGCAAAGTGTGGGGTACACCCGGTTTTTCGGCGGGCAGTTTTTGCTGCAGGGAGCTGGCGGGACCGTGCGGATTCCGGCCGGAATCCGGGGAGCGGCGGAGCTGATCGAACGGATCGGCGGCAAGATCGGAAGGGACGCCTGCGCGGAGGCGCAAGAGGCGCTGGACGAGAAGCGGACCGAAATGGAAAAGTGGACGCGGTGAGGTGGCCGGGAGAGGAGTTGAGAAGTGATGTATAACGTGTTGTGGAGAAGGTACTGGGCTATGGCGGTTGACCGCTTGGTTACCGGACTGGGTGGCGTGCTGCTCAGCTTGATCTGGTTCTCTCCCGGGCAGCTATTCTCCGAAACTTCAAATCTACTGGCACCGGGACTCCCGATGCTGCTGACGCTTGTCTGCGAGTGCGTATATTATTCGTTGATGGAATCTTCCAAATACCAGGCCACGTTAGGGAAAATGCTCCTGGGGATCGTGGTGGTCGACTGGAGTCACGAGCAGTTATCCTTCGGCCAAGCTTTCGTGAGATATCTGGGAAGGATTTTGTCCGGATTCATCTTGAGCCTCGGTTATATCATGGCCATCTTTTCGGACAAACGGCTAGCGCTGCATGACAAAATAGCGGTTTCCTATGTCGTCCACAAAGAAAAGCTCCAACTTCATAAGATCCGGGAAGAAGTGGAAGCCAAGGGCGACCTTCGGAGCGGGCGGATGACCGGCTTTAACTGGGGAGATTGATTAAGTCGGGTACATTCCCGGCAAGACGAAACTTGCGAGACGAGACAACAATTTAAAGGAGAGACAACAATGTACATTAGTTTTGGAAAAAGAGTAATCGCCTGGCTCATTGATGCACTGGTGATCCAGTTTATTTTGCAAGTATTTCTAATCGGGTTTCTGAATTTTCGTTCGTTGTACTACGACTTCCTTCTAAGCCAAAGAGACTGGATGGATGTGAATTTAGAGGAGATCGGCGGAATTTTTGAGAGCGGGTTTTTCTTCAAATTTGCGGCGGTGCTGGGGATACTCCTCTCCTGGCTCTATTATGCCGCGATGGAATCATCCAGGCTGCAGGCGACGGTAGGCAAGCTGGCCATCGGCGGGGTCGTGGTCGGTGAGATGAACGAACGGATTTCGTTCGGGAAGGCGAGCGGTCGCTTTTTCGGTAAAATCGTTTCCTCCCTCATCCTCTATATCGGCTACCTGATGGTGGCTTTCACGGAACATCGGCAAGGGCTGCACGATAAGATGGCCAAGGCGTATGTCGTGGATAAAGAGCATTTGGCCGCTTACCGGACCACCATGCAAAAGCAAATGGAGGACGTTGTAAAGGTCGGGTGAGGGGATAAGGAGGAGAGGGCTTGCGTTTGTATGCGGGTTTTTGGAAAAGATTTTGCGCGAATCTGCTGGATGGGATTCTTTGTTATGTAGCGGGGATCATCATTAATCTGTTTCTGCTGTTGCTGGAATTTAGTATCAGCAGCATTTATTATGCTGCGTTTGAACGGCTCGGGATCTCCGGGGCCTATGAATTTTACGGGCTCATCAGTCTGGTTATGCATTTCCTGTTCTTGTTCTCCTTCGGCTGGCTCTATTACGCGTTTATGGAATCGTCCACCTGCCGGGCTACATTGGGAAAAATGGCGCTGGGCATCGTGGTCGTGGACCGGCGGTTTGAGCGGGTGTCTTTTCTGCGGGCGAGCGGGCGGTATTGGGGCCGGATCGTGTCCCTTTTGACACTGTATATCGGCTTTATGATGGCGGCTTTTACGAAAAAGAAGCAGGCGCTGCATGACAAGATCGCCGGGACATATGTGGTCGATAAGCGGATGCTGGAAATCGCCGAGGCCTATGACGCTGCCCAGCGGAACCAACCGCTGCCGGGAAACGCCGGTCCAGGGGCGATAACCCCTGAGGGCTAAGGGAATCGATAGAGTTGGAAAGGAGGAAGTACCTTGTTGTATGCGGGCTTTTGGAAGCGGCTGTGCGCCTGTTTTTTGGACGGGATTGCGACGTATATCCTCTTTGTCGTCTTCGGTCTTCTGATCATCGTCATTCGAAAGCTGTTCGGGTGGTGGCCGATCACGGCCGCCCCCGTGACTTTGGAAGAGCTCCCGCCCATCCGGCTTTATTTGCAAATATTTGTGGGGTTCCTGCCTTTCATCATCTTTAAGTGGTTGTACTACGCGATCATGGAAGCTTCGACGCTCCGGTCCACATTCGGCAAAAAGATCATGGGTCTGGTGGTCGTGGACGAGCGGCTGGGGAGAGTGTCTTTTTGGCGGGCGAGCGGGCGGTATTGGGCCAGATTCCTATCCATCCTGACGGTGAGCATCGGCTACATGATGGCGGGCTTCACCGCCAAAAAGCAGGCGCTGCATGACCTGGTGACCGGTACGCTCGTGGTGAATCAATCTGTGCTGGAGTTCGGCCAGGAAGGCCCAGCCCCCCACCCGGATAGTGCCTGGTTCCAGGCGTATGAGGAACTGGTGCGGGCGCGCAGTAGCTAAATAAGTTGAATTAAAGAATTAGCAATAGGCAAGAGTGTGAAATGATTCTGGAGAAGTGTAGCGCTCGCCTTTGTGACCGGATTTCTACCTTAATAAATTTAAATAAGAAATCTGGGAGCAACAGCGATCGGAAGAACATTTCACACGGCTGCCTTACATGCAAATCAATAGTTCAACTTATATAAAATCGCGAAAGGAGGCGAGGCCGTTGTTTAGCCATCTATTCCCGAAGTTTGAAAAAGGGCGGATCCTGAAAACCGCGATGCTGGAAAACCTGCGCGACTTCCCGCGCGAGGCCCTGGATATCGCCTACCAGGACTATGCAGACGGCATTATAACCGGGGCGACGATCCGGGTCGAGCGCGACACGCTGACGATTGCCCCGGGCATCCTCAAGCACCAGGACCGGCTGTACCTGTTGAACCATTCGGTCGAGATCGCGTACCGGGCCACCGGGCGGGAAACGGCGGTCAAAGTGCGGTTTGGGGAAGGCAAGCAGGACAGCGACTGGGTGAGTCACCCTAGCGAAATCGTGCTGACCGAACCCGGGGAGTCCGGGAGCCCCGAGCTTGAACTGTGCCGCTTCAAGCTGAAGGAAGGCGCCCGGCTGCGCCAGGATTACCAGAACTTCCGCGACCTCGCCACGGAGTACAACACCGTCAACCTGCTGCACGTGCGCTTCGCGGCGGATGGAGAGAGCACGGTTTCCCCGGTGATCCTGCGGATGTTTGGGGAGGAGATGATGCGGCGGGGGGGCGGAGAAGCGCAGGATTTCTCTTTTGCCATGATGTGCTTGAACGAGGGGGCGATCCGGCGGAATGTCATTTTGCATTACATCGCAAACCGCCTCGGCACCGCGTACAAGGATTACAGCAATATCGAAATCCACAAGTACCTGTCGCGCATCCTCGACAACACCCGCGGCGGCGGCCAGCGGCTGGGGATGAGCGCTGGTGGGAGCTTGCGGATGATTGTGGATTAGGGGAACGCGCGTTGTGAACAAAAATCCGATCGTATAAAGGGGATGAGTGGAATGTCGTCTTCATTGGTTGTCGACTATAATACGCTGAAGATCGCGCCGTTTGAGATGAAGCTGTTGGAGCTAAAACTGGAGAAGAAGTTTCAGGACCATGCGCGGCTTCGTTTTACGGGAATCATCGCGGAGGAAATGGAAGAGAAGTATGTCAAGATGGCAAGCGAACAGCTTCCGGTTGAAATGTACTACACCGATCACAAGGGCAAAGTACATACGTTGTTCCATGGCTTGATTTTGAAGCTGCATGTCCGCGTAGACCGGGATGCGTATTGGCTGGAAGCGGAGGCGGTATCGCATACGTATGGGATGGATATCAAACCTCAGTATCGTTCGTATCAAAACGCCGCGATGAAGATTCCGGAAGTCATGGAGCATATTTTTAAAACCTACGAAAGAGCGAGCCTGCTCAATACTTTTACAGAGCAAAAAAAACTGGGCGGCTTTACCCTGCAATATCAAGAGACGGATTGGGAATTTCTCAAACGGTTGGCCTCGCATTATCACGCACCTCTCGTACCCTCAGTAGCCCAAAGCAGAATTTGTGTTTATTTGGGAGTGCCGGAACATCAGGATGTGGGGGAAATTCAGGCAACTCATTATCGGGTGTATAAGGACATTCTCGCCTACAAAAATATTGTCGATAACGAGCAGGCTTCCCTGACAGAGCAGGACTTCATCTGCTATGAAATCGTGACAGACCAGGTGCTGGAGCTTGGGGACATGGTGACCTTCAAGGGGAAGAAACTGCACGTAAGTGAAGTCCTGACGGAAATGCATCGGAGTATATTAACACACACCTATACCTTGCGGTCCAAGAGAGCGGCCTATCAGCGCAAATCCTATAATCGCCGAATTATTGGCGCTTCCATTCAGGGGAAGGTCAAGGATGTTGTACGGGATGAAGTCAAGGTACAGCTCGAATACGATCAAGATTGGGATACGAAGACCGCTTACTTGTTCCCATATTCCACTATGTACGCCTCTGAGGATCAGACGGGCTGGTACTGCATGCCGGAGAAAGGCGATGATGTGCGGATCTATTTCCCTGGGGCCAAAGAAGCCGAAGGCATCGCACTTAGTACGGTGCGCAAAAAGTTGCCGGCCGAGGCAATGGGGGCTGCTTCGGGGACTGGTGCGGGTGCTGGTGTAGGATCCAACACAAAAACGGTGACGAATACTGTTGTGAAAACCGAGCAGCTTCAGCCTATTGTGCACTATGACAAGGATTTGAAGGAAGATTTAATGGCAAACCCGGATACGAAGTTTATCATGACGCCTTATGGACAGCAGATTAAGTTTGAGAAGGACAAAATTACAATTATTGGGGCAGGAGGAGGGGCTTGGATTTCACTAATGAATGAAGGCACCTTAGTTTTAAACAGTAACAACAAAATCTCGCTGCATACAGGCAAGCAGATTGAAATGGCCGCGAATTCCATCGTACTGCTGGGCAATCAGATTGAGATGTCTACGAAAGACGGGCCTTCGGGGATTAAGCTGGATCAGGGGCAAATCCAGATCAAAGGTGTGGAAGTAGTTATGGAAGAGTAGGTGTTTTGGCAGAACGGAGGGTCGATATGGATAAAAAAGAAGCATGGGATCACTTTCTAAAAACTACGGTCATCCCATCACGATTAGATCAAGTGACGGCACTACATACCTATTATGGCCAAGCTATTGAGGAAATCGCCGCCGAAATAGCGGTGCAGATCGATGAAGTATGTCAGGATGCTGTGAAGCAACAAGCAGCCGGTAAAATGCAAGCCTGTACCATGATTCGTGTCTCCCTGCTCAGGACCTCATTGCTTGAAGGAGTATTTGAGTATATGTGTGAAGCTGTGGACGAACATTCTATACCTATCTTCCGCATGACGCCCTTCAGATACCAAGCGACTTGGATTTATAAATTCTATGAAGCTTGGAATAGGAACTGTGAAGACCAACTACGGGTTTATATGGGCTTACTGAAGCCATGGTTCTTTGAAAATTGGCGAAGTAGTCAGCTATTTTCTTTTCACAATTATATGGTACATGCCGTTCGATATGCTGTTCCACGTATTATGGTGCTACCGTCTTTTCAATCTCTTCAACGAGGCGAGGGTTTTGAAATGGTGGTCGGTGAGTACGGAGATCATACCATAGGAGAATCCGTATACTATTGCAATTCCATAGAACGTTCGGAAAAATCGATCAAAGCCTGGTTGGCGCGAGAGCTTCCCCATGATTATGTGCATGAACATATAACAAAGGTCGACTTGTCACAAATGAATTATGAAGGGATCAATCTCAATTATACCTGGTTACAGCAGGTTGATCTGACAGACACCTACCTAGCCCGTGCCTCCTTGCTAGGAAGTAGACTTGATGCTTGTGAGGCTCGGAATGCCGATTTTACCGGCAGTGCGATGTTTGACGCGGATTTTACAAATTCAATGTTGTCCGGTGCCCGGTTCGATGAAGTCATAGCTCCCGTAAATATCGTGAATGAAGAAGATGCCGTATATTTTGGGCTTTATCCTGTTAAGTTCACAGGGGCGGATCTGACAAATGCAAGTTTTCGCAGTGCTTACATTGCCGGGGATTTTCGTGGGGCTATTTTGGATGGGGTTGATTTTCAAGGCGCCAATCTTACGGGCAGCCGCATGCTAAAAGAGGATGAATCAAGGGTTCATCTTTCAGAAGAACAGTATTCGTCCATTATATGGTCTTGATACGGAGGGGAATCTTACCTGCCAGGAAGGAGAGGCTATGGAATTTTTCGTGTTAGAGCGCGATAAACGGTTGGATCATTTGGCCGTGGGACTCGTTTGTTCCCCACGTCTGGAGCAGGGCTACGAGGCTGCTGAGGATAATGAACTGGTTGAGGTGCATGGCGAAGGAGTCAGGGATTATGGGTGTATGCTTGAGCAGCCAACCTTGCTGGTAGCCAATGAATTGCGTAGGTTGTTGACGAAATATGACTCCCAAATGGCTTACAAAACAGTCTCCATCATGGATAAAACCTTGAACGGTTTGCAGTTAAATTACTTCTTGCTCAACATGCGGGAAGTGGAGGTTATGGCCCCCATTCCTCCAGATGACTTGAAACGAAGTAATGCAGCATTGGGGTTTAGCCTTCGGAGGGGCGATATTTCTGACTATCCCTTTTTTGGAGTGACCTATCACCGTAAAAGGTATCTTGTCGTTCGGTTGGATGTGGCCGAGCATGTTTTAAGAGCGGGCTTGTACGGGGTAGCGGTGAAACGACTTCAACTTAAGGAGTGTGATTAAATCATGGCAGATAAAGCCAAAATAACGAACCGTAATTTTCTGAAGCAGTCCGTGGTGGATGAATTAATGAATGCGGCGTGGCGAAAAACCACACTTGTAAGTCGAGGGGCGTATATCTACTGTTCGAAAGGAACTCACGAGGATATCCTGAATCAAACTGAAAAAAACGGGGTGTTTTTGAATGGAAACCCCATCATGACAGTGAAAGATTGCAAGGTTTCGCCATCGGAGAGTGAGGAGCTTGCTGGAGTCCCTTATCGTGAACCAAAGCCGGAAGTAGAGGGAAATTTGCACTCCTTCGGGTATTGCCGGTCGGAATTTCATCCCTTAAAAGTCGGAAATGTAGGGGTACCGTATAAACCGAAAATGCAGGACTATGACCCCGACACCGGTGTGACTAAGGAAGGAGACGAAAATCGGTTATATCCGTGCGTTCCTATCATTATGCCAAAGATATTTTTTAGCCCGTTTGGCTTAGATATTGCGGGAGGAGAATGGGAGAACGGACACGAGAAAATAAAAATCAATGGCGTGCCCGCATTGACAAGCAAGTCCTGCCTAAGATGCCTCTATGGGGGCGAAATCAAATTGTTGAGCAACGGGATGGAACCTGTACCTGGCGAATTAATGGACCAGCGGGGTTAAGGATCAAGGAGAAGAAAGAGGGTGAATACCTATGTCCCAAGCTGAACAAGAAGTGTATCAAGGGGCCGGATTTCATATCCAATTTCCCTATCCCATTACGGCAGTCCGCAATCTTCACGTAGATCGCCAATTTAATGAGCACACCCAATGCAATTTATCCATTGTTATGACTGAAGAACATGCGATGGCGTGTTTGGAAAAGGGGAGCATGCGGGATACGGTTCATATTCGCAGAGAAACCCCGGAGGGGACCGAGTATTGGTTCTCGGGTGGAATAGCGGCAGTCGATATGGATGTGGAAGATGGGATATGGCATGTTTCCGTTAGGGCAATTTCACGTACATATGATATGGACCATCAACGGATGAGTCGATCCTATCAAAATAAAAATTTAACGTATACCTCCTTGATCAAACAACTCGTTGCTCCTTATAAAGACGGGGATGCGATGAACGAGGCTACCGAACCTGATGCAACGATCGGAAAGCTCCTTGTCCAGTACCAGGAAACCGACTGGCAGTTTATGAAGCGTGTGGCTTCCTTGGTAGGTACGGTCATTCTTCCGGACGTGGTATTGGACGCTCCCAGGGTATATTTTGGCGTCCCCGACTTTTCGTGGGGGAAGCAGCTCCATGTGTACCGATACACCATGACCCAGGATCGGGAGCTTTATTTACAGACCCACGTGGGTTACAGTGATACACGAACCAATTCCGCCGATTACGTCAGCTACGAAGTAACGAGCCGTCAATATGTCCAGGTCGGAGATAACGTTTCTTTTAAAGGCCAAATGTGGGTAGTTTATAGTGCGGATATGCGTTATGACCAAGGCATTGTGACGTATGCGTACAAACTTGTACAACGGTCGGGAATACGCAGCCGGGTCCAGCAAAACCATCGTATACAAGGGGTATCTTTAGGTGGAAAAGTCATTAGCCGCGCCAACAATATGGTGAAGGTCCATCTGGATATCGACGAAGAACATGATAACGGTGGGAACTGGTGGTTTCCGTATTCATCAGAGGGGAACAATATGTTTCACGCCTTACCGGAGGAAGGCGCACGGATTAACGTCTATTTTCCCGGCGGCGAAGAGAAGAAGGCGATTGCGATTAATGCAGTCCGAGGACGCCACGAGGAAATGAAAGGACGCACTGTATTTCAAAAGCCCACCACAAAAGTGTTCCATGTACCGGGCAATGCCAAGATGGAACTCGGAGAAGATGGCGTATTGTTCGAAAAGAATACGGTACGACTTCATTTGAATGCCGATGATATTACCCTGGAATCGGATGAGAACATATTAATCGTGGCGGCCAATGACCTGGAGCTCGGCAGTAAGGATAGGATGCCGGATTATATTAAAATGTGCGCGGACTCTATCATTTCAGTTTATGCAGGTAACCAAATGATTGAGGTAATGGAGCATAAGACCAAGATCCGGGCCCCGGAAATTAATATGAATATCACTCCAATGAGCCTGCTTGATATGCTGAATGAACAGGATATTGAAGATTTGTATGTTGACTCGCTGATGTCAGATGAACTGAAACGATATATGGAGGAGAAAAAGGAAAAGGAGAGAAACGGATGGACGGTAGCCAAAGAAGTCTTTGAGTACGTTCCGGGATTAATCGATTACGCATTAGGTATGCCGGAGCCTCCTGAACCTGAGCCAAGTCAAGAGGAAGTAGATGGGGTAAGGGAACGGATAAGGCAGCGAATCCGTCAAGAGCCGGGAAGCAGAGAGACCTCCACCACTTGGGTAGCCAAGCAAAGTAAAGAGGCCTTATCTTTTCACTATGAGGTGATTCATCGGGAGAAACCCGTGGAGGAAAAGAAAAAGTCAAAGAAAGAAAAGGAAAAAGAGCGGGAAGATTATGATGACTTTTACAAATCCTATGTGGAGCAACAGACCCAAATTGTGGAGCAACAGGCACGAATTGTGGAGCAACAGGCACGAATCAATGATCCGGAATGGATGGAGGGCCTGACTAATCAGAACTCAATTCAAGCGTTACAGGAAGAAACGTCGATGCTGCGAGCCATTGGACGAGAGCGAGAAAGACAAGCGGAGAGAATCGCAGAGAGACAAGCAGAAATGAAATCCGGTACGGCAAGCCTTGGCGAGCAATTGATGACAGCCATGTCGGACTGGTATAATCTGGAGTATGTGGTTCCCAAAAAACCGGATTATTTAAGTAAAGACCAGAGCAAGCCGATTTATTATTCCCGCTATTTCATCGAGCAGTTCATCATTAGTCCGCAGAAGACAGAAGCGAAATGGAACATGGTCTTTGGAGCAATTGCGGTGCTTATAACAGCTATTCCCTCAGGAGGCACATCAATTTACCTGTTTGTAGTTTTGAACGGGGCTTGGGGGATCGGTCAAATGGCCGTCAGCTCCATGAAGTTGCAGGAATTGGAAAACGGGGAATATAACACACCAGGTCTGGATAGAGCCCAGAAACTTTTGGATACGACAGGGGACGCTTTAGCGGTCATTGACCTTGCATTTATAGCGAAGTCAGTAGGACGGCACGTAATGAACCTAACGGTGGAATCAACAAGAAACGAAATGTTGCGAAATATCAAGAATCCAGCAGTCAGAGCAGGCTTGGACAAGGTGGGCACAAAGCTGGAACAGGCCCATAGTATTATGGACGACATGAAGTCAAGCTTCAACCCAGCCAATTTTGGACGAAGCGGCCTAGAATTAGCCGGGACAGGCGGTCGTGTTACCAGCCAGCTTGTCGATGGGCCGCAGGTTTGGTTTAGTAGTGGGAGTGGGGGGACGAGTAATTTTACAAAATCGGAGTTTGATAAAGCTGTTGACAAGGCAATGGAAGATGCAGTTGACAGGTTACCGCCTTACACTAGGAAGCCTGTAGAACCTAAAAAATATAAGAAGAAAATAGAAAATGATGACGGAACAGTCACATATATCATTGACAAAGGTGGTAAAGAAATAAAGGTAAAATATGACCAAGATGGACATGCGATTTTCAACTCTCAATTCGATACAACTCTACCTAAAAGCCTCTATTTAGCTGGAGATTCCGAGCAGTTTAGCTATTTATCAAAACAACTTTATGAAAAAGCAATGAAGGATCCAGAATTAAAGAAAAAATTCACAGAAGCGGAACTTGAACTTTTTAGAAAAGGTGAAAAACCAGATAGATTTACTTGGCATCACCATCAAGATCCTGGAAAAATGCAATTAGTTGATTATACTGAACACTTGGCTTCACATACTGGAGGAAGAGCTTACTGGGGTGGAGGCAAAGAAGCAAGAAGTGGGAAACTAAAAAGACAAATAATAAGTGAATTAAAGGAGAGACTGAATTGGGAGTAACATGGAAACGAGTGGTGGGACAAATTAATGATGCGGTTATTGGAAAAGTAGAAAAAACTTATAATATTGCATTTCCGAAAGATTTTAAGGAATGTGTTTTTCAAAATAATGGAGGTCACCCTTCACCAAATATCTTTTATTATAAAGATGGCGGCGAGGGGGTTATAGACCACTTGCTAAGTTTTACTAGTGATCCTAATATTGTTGTTATTTATGAATTTATTCGAGATGAAATACCATTAGGAATATTTCCATTTGCAACTGATCCTTTTGGTAATCAGATTTGTTTTGATTTTAGAAAAAATAAAGAGAAGCCAACGATTGTTTTTTATGATCATGAGGAAGTTGATGAATATAGTATAATAGAAATATGTGATTCATTTTCTGAGCTTTTGGATAGTTTACATTAGTCGATGAAGAAATTAATAAATAATATAAAAAAGGTGATCATTAATGGGGAAATTTGAAATTGAAAGTACTTTTTCATCAACTACTGCAGAAAAATTAGTAAAGTTTGAGAAGAAGTATGATTTGATTTTACCGGATGATTATAAACAATTTTTATTAATAAACAATGGTGGAAAAACAGGGCCTAAAAGAAGATTTCTTACTAATGATCCCACAAAAGAAGGTGAAGTAGAGTCATCGATTCTATTCTTCTTTCCACTTACAGATGAAACAACATCTAATCTCGAGAATATCTATCTACTATATACAAAAAGTAATGTCATTAAAAATTTATTCTTACCAATTGGAGAGACTCCAAGAAAAAATATCGTATGTATGGCGGTAAAGGGTGAGAATAAAGGGTCTGTTTTCCATTTTGATTTGGGATATGATGATTATATTAAAAAGGGAATTGAACTAGAATCAGAGTTTATAAGATTTATTGCAAGTAGTTTTACTGAATTTATTGATGGGTTATTTATTGCAAATCAGTAAGTTCCAAATGAATGTGACAAATACAAAGCATTAGCTTCAAACTAAATCGAATTGAATATTGAAGACAGGGTGATAGTTGGTAAAACGGCTATCATCTTTTTATTAGCCTATTTAAGATAACAACTCAGAATGTTATATTCCCTAATTTATATTCAAATTGGAAATGGGATGTACCAAAGAGTCTGCCCACATTTGGTCATGCATACTCTACAAATATCAGAAGTTGGAAAACAAGGACCGGGAGTTTATCACATAGAATTGTCCAGTAATGTTGGAGGGATATCATTCCTGAGAACAAGAGAAAAGGTTCCAGCAGATAGAGCAATTATTGTTAGAGAGGACAACAGTATAACAAGTGCATATCCATACAATAGTAGCCATCCTACAAAGCCAGAAAGGTGATAAAATGAACAAATATCCGATAGGAATTACACCAGAGGCAAGAATTAATCTTATCGAAAAATTTGATTTATCAGATGCACATTACATTGACTGGGAAATTATAGTTGCAGATCCTTCTAGACTTCAAGAATTTATTCATGGTTATAGATCTAATAATTGGAGTGTAGATGAAAAGTACGCTCTTATGGCTATTATTGTGGCTTCATATGAAGAAGCACTTAAAAAAAAAGGGAAGAAGAAACTATTTGGAATGAGATTCGTAGTATCCTAATAACTGATTTGGAAATTCATGTGGAGACTATAATTACTTGGTCATTAAAAGAAGAGGAATATACTCAGGAAGAGATTGACGAAGGTGATGGCTTTCTCATAACAAAGCGTATGATAGAAGTTTATGATTTTTGTAACATTCAAGCTCTTGTAGATAAAAATCGCTGGAACTCATTTGATACCTAGTCATGAAGAAAAAATCTTGGTAGTTATCTAGTGCAGATTGAACATAGCGTATAGTTAAAGTTGTTGCAATTTATAAAAAATGTAAATCCGATCACTATGTAAGGGTAAAATTGTACAACAACGCCACAATGCGAGCTTCACCGCCGTGTTGTGGTTTATTTATTTTCGCCGCAATAAACTAAACAATACAAGCATGCAAGAGGCGGTTGTTCAAAAAGTAACTGGATAACATGTTTGGAAAATATTACTTGATTGAGCGTAAGGGAGATAAACCGTTTATTCAGCTTAGTAAGAGCGGAGATGGTGGTACTCCGCCTAAACCTAAGCCTCATGAAGTAGATCCACCATCTCCACCTAAAGATCCTCCTGAGGGGACGGGTGAATTTACTCCTTATACTGATGGAATGAGAAAATATATACCTGAACCAGCACCAGGCCATGGATACCAAGCATTGTTAGAAAATTATTTTGAAATAAGAAAAGTTGGTTTAGATGATGTTGTTACTGTTGCAAAGAATACAGGATTAACAGAACAAGAAGTTATTAATATGAAAAAGCATGTTTTTCTGGATTTACATGATAAAGTATCTTTTGATGGTAAGAGTTATTCGACAAGCTATTTCCAAGCAGATGTTGATTTAGCGTGTGCATGGAAAACCGCTCAAAAGCAAGAATTAACTGTTGCTCAGAAAGAGTGGTTCAGAAAAATGGCTGATCATGAATTGGGGGAGAAAGTATTAATGGATCAAGGATGGCCATTAAGAGATGTGTCCACATATGATCCTATTTCAGGCGATTATCTTCCTGATCCCAGCAAGAGCGCTCATTTCGCAGCACCAGCACAGCCAGGTTCTTTTCCAGGGATTATGAATGATCCGGAATTCAGCTTTAACAGAGCTTTAAAAGACTCAAATGGCTACTAATACAAAATAAGTCGGGTGGTTAAGATTATGTATAGTAAAATAGCAATAGAAAGAATAAATAAAGTAAATTTGACAACTCTTGGTACAGCAGGTACACGAGAAGATTCGAAACTAATGGCAGAGTTTTTGAGAAGAATGGCTATTTTTTCTGTATCCCATAACGTAATGCCTCAAAATCCTTTTGTCATTGATATTGCCAATGAATTGGGTTTTCAAAACAACATAGATACAGAGAAGTTTTATTCTAGAGAAATGCTTGAATATGTGAATAATAACATGTATGCATATTATTTGATTAAATCATATTTAAAATTATCAGTAATATCAGATGAAATTAAAGAAGTTCACAAGTATTTAGATATTTATGATCCAATAATAAGATTATTCGAGAAGGGCGTACATTTTATAGTTAGGTCAGGTTTTATTGATGTTACTAATGTAGGATCTTTTCCAGTTCGTAACTGGTTAAGCCGTTCACAAAACGAACCATTTGATATTAACGATATATAATTTTGAATTTCGATAGCCTTATAGAGCGCAATTAAAAAATGAACTTTTATACTTCAACCACCAAATCGGGTAATTAACAGTAAGATCAACCCAAGGTGGCGATAAAAAAAATAAAACGAAGAAATCGAGTGCTTAAACTTAGCCATGAAAGAAACATCTGATAAACGGTTTTGCGAAAGGTACCTAGCCGTACGACTGCGATTAGAGGGTCATACCTTTGCAGAGATCGGTAATTTACTCTGACATTCGTCAAATCATCAATAACTATTGGCAAAGTTATCAAACCCAGAGTCTGTCCGGACTGGAAATGGGACACTCCTCCCCTGGACAACCACCTAAGCTCACAGAAGAGCAACGCATCCAATTAGCCGCTATGCTGGAGCAGAAACAGCCAGCCGATGTAGGGTTTGAAGCTCGCTACACCATTAGTCCAGGCTATGTTGTAATGATTTCTGAGAGTAAATATGATGAATTAGTAAAGAAGTATATTGATTTTGATTTGTTGGATAAAAAGCAGGATGATACTGCAAAATTTTTTGGTTAAACTACCAGTACGGAATAACCCATCCACTCAACAAAAATTACATATAGCCCATGTAATTCTTGTGAAAATTCTTCTTTTTGTTTTTAGTTATATCAAATGCTTGAATTTTAAATCTATACTAACGTTTTTCCTTTACACCCAACGGGTCAATTATGGTCAGATATCACCAAGGTTGACCTTTTTTGTTAACTATCATAGTGTAACAAGATGCTATAGAAAAAAGAAGATGATGGGGTCAACTTAATAGGAGCGTAGTTTAAAGGACCAAAAGATATTGATAATCTTGTTCCTCAGAATAGTCAGATTAATCGAAGTGGTGGTAATTGGTTTGAAATGGAAACAGAGTGGGCAAATGCTCTAAAAGAAGTGCCACCTAAAAGGGTTACAGTAAAAATTGAACCAGTCTATTCAGGGGATTCGTTGAGACCGGATTTATTTGAAGTAACCTACCAAATTGGAAATAAAAAGGAAGTTACTATAACAATACTAAATCAAGCGGGAGGTTAGTGGGATGGAACAGCAGATGAATGTTCTATATAGAGAGATAGCGGAAACAATAAATGAATTGATACCAGAGGACTGGGAAGATTTTTATTTTAATGGTGAGGTGGAAAATGGAGAAGGAGGAGTTTTCTTTTTCTTCAAACCAAAAAACAAGCATGATTATATTTATTGTCGAGATATTTTAAAGAAATATCATATTAATTCAGAAGTATATAAAAAATCGATGAGAAAGTTATTAAAAGTTACAAACGATCTAAAGAATGTATTTTTAGAAAATGGACAAGAGCCTTGGTTCTCAGTAACTATGAAACTGACATCTGAAGGAAAACTAAAGATTGAATACGATTATACAAAATGGGGAGAGTCTAACTTTGGCCCCTCAGATAGGTTGGAGTATTGGGAAAGTAAGTACCTGAATAATATTCCGCAAGACGAAAGTGATAGGATTAAAATTGATAAAATGAAGGAATTTGAAAATAATAATAACTAAAGATTACAACTATAGGGGTTATTTGCTTTATTTGTTAGCCCATATTAATCTAGTTCATTAACGTGACGGCATAATAAAATTTAAACTTAATAGCGGTATTTTGTTACATATCAAAGGTCAATCATGGCCAGATACCAGCATGATTGACCTTTTTTTGTTGTCTTAGCTTAGTCGTACGCGCCCCCACCGTCCTGGTCACTTTATAGTTCTGAGAACGCAAGGTTTTAGGCTTTCTAGAGTATGTGCATAAGAATTGCCTTTGACTCTACGCCCCATACAGATGCTTATATCCGAGCAACGTGATAATTAAAGCAGTAGTTTATTTTTCAAGACGGATAATATCTCCAACATCGTGTATGCCGAGGCAATCAGCAATTTTTTCGATATGTTCACGATTTATTGAGGTTCTCTGGTTGTTACAGATTTCGCTAATTGCCGCAGGTCGGATACCTGTGAGTTCTGAAAGTTGCTTTTGTGTCATTCCACGTTCCTTTAAAATATCACTCAACCGAATAATCAGATGCATAGGACTCCCCCTCTAAAAATTAATCATAGAATAAATCGATATATGACGCAATCATGCGATATTGACATTACGAAATAACGTAATTATAATATAAATGAAATTACTTAATAACGTTATATCGTAACATCGAAAATGATATATATAAATGGATAAGTCCAATTATCATTACAGGGATAAGTTATCATATCAAGCCTCAATGTTAATTGATGCTGTAGTTATAAGAGTACCCAATTATATATAGTTTTCCTTGGATCGATTATAAATTCGGGAGGTGAAAAAATAAAGAAGCTTGGGTCCCTTCCAATAATCCGAAACGAAATGTATAACGGAGGGCTGGACCAGGCACAGTGAAACCACCGAGTTATGCCAATATTACTTTTACGAAAAAACGAGGTTTAATCGAACTATGAAAAGGAAGCAGCGACCCTACCAATGGAGTTCCGTTTTCTCCCGGCAATTTCTGAGAGGCAGTTCGCACATTTAAACTATCAATGTATAAGTTTTCTTTTTCAGGCGGTGCAATCGATACGAGGAGAAGATGAAAAATGAAAAGTATGTTGGAGGCACTATATTATGGTGAAATTCGTCCAGAAGAAAATATCGTTCCTACGAATCCTGAGTACCGTGAAATAAGCAGAAGAGTATCCGAGGCCATGGGAATGTGGAAAGAGAAACTATCTAATGATGATTTTAACCAGCTTGAAGCGATGCTCGAGTTACGCAGCCAGTCGGAGTCGATGCATGCCACATCTACCTTCATAAATGGATTTCAGCTTGGGGCGTTAATGATGATAGAGATATATGCGGCTAAGGAAGAACTCCTTAATGGATTGGGGTAATTTACAGTAACATGAACTTAGATAGTGCGCGATTTACCAAAAGCTTGTTTCTACTCTGTTTAGTAGGAACAGGCTTTTTTGTTACTTTTCAGGGGGATTAGTTTTGGAAAAAGAGTAATCGCCTGGCTCATTGATGTGCTGGTGATCCAGTTTATTTTGCAAGTATTTCTAATCGGGTTTCTGAATTTTCGTTCGCTGTACTACGACTTCCTTCTAAACCAAAGCGAAAGGATGGATGTCGATTTAGAGGCGATCGGCGGAATTTTTTTTGAGAGTGGGTTTTTTTTCAAATTTGCGGTTGTGTTGAGCGTAATCCTCTCCTGGCTCTATTATGCCGCGATGGAATCATCCAAGCTGCAGGCGACGGTAGGCAAGCTGGCCATCGGCAGCATCGTGGTCGGTGAGATGAATGAACGGATTTCGTTCGGGAAGGCGAGCGGGCGGTATTTTGGCAAAATCATTTCTTCGTTGGTTCTCTGCATCGGCTACCTAATGGTGATCTTCACGGAACATCGGCAAGGGCTCCACGATAAGATGGCCAAGGCGTATGTCGTGGATAAGGAGCGGCTCGCCGCTTATCTGGCCGAGACGGAGAAGAATATGGACGGGGTTACGAAAATAGCGTGAGGAGGGGGACCAGCCCAGCCCCCCACCCGGATAGCGCCTGGTTCCAGGCTTATGAGGAACTGGTGCGGGCGCGAGTAGCTAAATAAGTTGAATTAAGGAAACAGCAATTAGGCAAGAGTGTGAAATGATTCTGGAGAAGCTACAAGCTTTCTGCAAAGAAAGCTGCTTCGGAAGCATCGGCTGCGCTCGCCTTTGTGAACAGCGATCGGAAGAACATTTCACACGGCTGCCTTACATGCAAATCAATAGTTCAACTTATATAAAATCGCGAAAGGAGGCGAAGCCGTTGTTTAACCATCTATTCCCGAAGTTTGAAAAAGGGCGGATCCTGAAAACCGCGATGCTGGAAAACCTGCGCGACTTCCCGCGCGAGGCCCTGGATATCGCCTACCAGGACTATGCGGACGGCATTATTACCGGGGCGACGATCCGGGTCGAGCGCGACACGCTGACGATTGCCCCAGGCATACTCAAGCACCAGGACCGGCTGTATCTGTTGAACCATCCGGTCGAGATCGCGTACCGGGCCACCGGGCGGGAAATGGCGGTCAAGGTGCGGTTTGGGGAAGGCAAGCAGGACAGTGACTGGGTGAGTCACCCCAGCGAAATCGTGCTGACCGAACCCGGAGAGTCCGGGTCTCCCGAGCTTGAACTGTGCCGCTTCAAGCTGAAGGAAGGGGCCCGGCTGCGCCAGGATTACCAGAACTTCCGCGACCTCGCCACGGAGTACAACACCGTTAACCTGCTGCACGTACGCTTCGCGGCGGATGGAGAGAGCACGGTTTCCCCGGTGATCCTGCGGATGTTTGGGGAGGAGATGATGCGGCGGGGGGGCGGAGAAGCGCAGGACTTCTCTTTTGCCATGATGTGCTTGAACGAGGGGGCGATCCGGCGGAATGTCATTTTGCATTACATCGCAAACCGCCTCGGCACCGCGTACAAGGATTACAGCAATATCGAAATCCACAAGTACCTGTCGCGCATCCTCGACAACACCCGCGGCGGCGGCCAGCGGCTGGGGATGAGCGCGGGCGGGAGCTTGCGCATGATTGTGGATTAGGGGAGGGGAATCACAGTGGAACAGTATTGGGATACAAAAATCATTTCTGCTATGAATGAAAGGTTGGATGCTGAGGAACCGGTGGGAGAAGGTTTGAAGGAAGAAATACGACCGGAGACTTCGGAACAACCCGACCTAAATCAGCCGCTTATAGTTATCAATGGAGAGCGGGTTCCTTTTGGAGAAAGATCCATACTTGATGATCGGCTTATCGTGACTGTACCGAAGACCTTTCATGAAATGACTCCCGAAATGGCTTCTCAAAAGTATCCTTCGGAGCATCGGCCAAAGCTGATTCTGACCAACGGGGAGAACACGGTCAACCTGTCTTTCAATCATACTGCCGACACCATTAAGGCGGATGAATTTGACGGTTTGATGGAAGAGATGTCCAAGATCCTCAAGCAGACCCAAAAAATTATCGAATGGATCGAACAAGGGGTGCGGGAGTTGGGGGAGAAGAAGGTGGGATATTTCGAATTTGTCACCCCCGTGATAAACGCCAATTTATACAATCTGTTCTTTTTTGCGGAGTTGGAAGGCACTTTGCTTTTGGTAACCTTCAATTGCTTGAATCAGGAAAAAGAGGCTTGGAGACCTGTTGCAAAAAGTATGCTGGACTCTATTCGCTTTGTAAAGGAGGGGTAAGCTGATGGGGAACGATAGTGCTCTGACCTATCACCAACTGAAAATCAGTCCTTTTGAATTGGTCAATTTACAAGAATTGACGATAACGAAAAAGTTCAATGAACATGCCTATTTCACATTTAAAGGAATGATCCCCGAAGAGCTAAAGGATAGTTACGTTTCCATGAGCAGATCCGATACACCCGTCGTGATTAGCCAGATGGATGAGGAAGGGCAGAGTGCCCCGTTATTCTGCGGCCTGATTCAAAAGATATCGATAAGCTCGGTTCGCGATATTTATTATCTGAATGTGGAGGGGATCTCCTACACCTATCTGCTTGATTTAGAGAAAAAGCGCAGGTCCTTCCAGAATAAAAAAATGACCTACACCCAGTTGCTAGAGACTATGACATCTGAGTACCCAAACCTTGACATTTTGGATGCTGCCACGGATGGAAAGACCCCATTAGGTCATTTCACGCTTCAATATGAGGAGACCGATTGGCAGTTTTTGCGAAGAATCGTCTCAAGATTTCGGACGGGTTTAATGCCGGCAGCTGGATTTGACACGCCCAAGGTTTGTTTTGGATTGCTGGATGGCAGCTCTAAAGGAGAACTTTCTAATTTTAATTATAAAGTCCGCAAGCGAATGGATGCCTATCGTTTAGCCCTTCATAAGCCTAATTTAAAAGTGGCGGAAGATGATTTTGTATATTACGAGGTTGAGTCTCCTAAGGTATTCGATTTGGGGAACGCCATTGAATTCAAAGGGAAGCAGCTTTATGTATTTGAAGCATATACCGTGATGAAGAACGGTTTACTTACGCATCGATATATTTTGAGTACAAGAGAGGGGCTTAGACAACCCACTTATTTTAATGACCAGATTATAGGGGCCTCGATTCAAGGAAAAGTGATCGATGTAACCAAAGATAAAGTAAAACTGCATTTGGATATGGATGCTTCGCAAAAACCTGAAGAAGCGCATTGGTTCCGCTACTCTTCGATGTATACGGCAGAAGGAAACACCGGATGGTACTGCATGCCCGAGAAAGGGGATCATGTGCGAATCTATTTTCCAGGAAATAAAGAGGAAGATGGTTTTGCGACAAGTTCAATGAGAACTCAAGCGGGCGAGAGTGGGAGCGATAAACTAGGTAACCCGAATATTAAGTATTTCCGTACACCGTCCGGGAAAGAACTCATGTTCAGTCCGGAAGAAATTGTAATTACAGGGAAAGACGGTGAGATTTTTATCCGTTTGAGCGAAAAAGATGGCATCGAAATCTCCAGCAGCTTGCCGATTCAGTTGAATACTCCACAAGATTTGGTTATGAACGCGGATCAGTCGATCGTATTTTCCGCCAAAGAAGAAATTCGAATGTCCTGTAAAGAAAGCCAAATCTTATTAAATGGAAATACGAAAATTGTCGGCACGGAGTTGAGGACCAATTAACATCGGAGGAGATCATGGGCGAGGCCAGGTTGAAATTTATTGCAGAAGTTATTAACCCTGCTCGTATGGAAGCCGTGAAGTTATTCAATGAGCATATTAAATCTAACAAAAATGAATGGCTGAACGAGTTTATAAGTCATTTCTGCCGGTTTTGTGTTCAAATTGCAGACGAGCAGAAGCGGGGGGCGAAAGGGAAAATCGCTCATTTTACATACTCCTTGCTGCGGACGCAACTGCAGCAGGATCAGGGTTTGTTTCTGGTAGAGGCAACGGATGCTACGTGGTTGTTGGATCGAACGCCGATTAAATCCATCTATGAAGTGAATTGGGTGATGAAGCCTTTGTTTTGGATGGAGGAGATCTGGGCTCAAAGACTAAAAGAGCAAAGCCATATTTATGCCGGAAAAGTCACTCCTGTCGATTTTGAAAAATTCCGCCTACAAGAAGCGCGAATCATTCATGAAGTTGTTTCTGCTCTAATTCGCGCGGCTCTGCCTGTAGCGGTAGAAACGCAGGAATATGCTGCAGTTGATAAAGAGGATACCTTTGAAATTCGTGTTGGGGGATACATGGACTGGAGCGAAAAAGTGTTTGAAAGTAGAACCGAGCCTGAAGGGAACAACTGATCAATGAACTTGGACTTTTATATGTTGACACAGGACCAGCGAATTGATGGGGCTTTAAAGCCTTTGGGGAGAGTGGACTTGCGACCGGAAGAAGCGAATGATAAGTCCATCCATTTGCAATTTCCGATTCAAAAGGCGGAGAAAGTAGTGGAGGTGGATTTCATTGAAAGACCGCTTCCGTTGATCTCCAATCGTCTTAAACAGCTTGCTGAAAAATTTTGCCCAAGAATGAAATTTGCTCCTGTCGGTTTGATGAATCTTGAAAAAAGGGAGCAGTACTGGTACTGGCTTGCTTCTTTTCCTCAAGTAGCTTGTTTGTCCGCGGAGAGTGAGTTTCATCCGAATGGAACTTTGAAGCGAATCGTCATTGATAGCTTTAAAGCAGGCAATCATCCTATTTTTCAGTTGCAAGGTTCTCGTGAGCATTACATCATCGTAAATCTGATGTTGGCGGAGAGCATACTGCGAAGAGATTTTACGGGGCTGAAACTGATTTCGGTGGAACAGGAAGATCGCTAAAAGAGTCAAGGCATATTCCACCAGGAAAAGGTGTGTAAGAGTCTTGTTAGGGAGGGGTGTAAATGCATACTAAAGGAGTGACACGACCTGAAGGAGATCATATTCCCTATGCTGTTGCGGGAGCGATCGTACACTGCAGCTACGGAACACAGCTTGGCCGTTTGAAACTCCCTTTATGTCACGGAGTGTATACCAAGGATAAGGCCCTTATGAACGTAAATGATTATGAGCCTTTTCAAAATGTGATGCCTTTCGGGTACTGTACAAGCTCTTTAAACCCGGCAGTGGCTAATGGGAGAATCGATATCCTTGGTGTTCGTAAGGCGCCATGTGTCCCCGTATTAACGAAAGAGTGGCTTAACGGTAAGGAAGATAAAATCGTTGATGGATATGCGGCATTGACCAAAGAGTCGACGAATATGTGTTTATATTGCGGCATGATCAAAATCCTGGATGACGGGCAGAATTTGGCACCTGTTTTTAGTGAGAATGTTGATGTTGGGGAATGCAAGGTTCCAGGTAAGGAAGAAGAGGAAGGTTCAGATTCAAATGTATTTCTGGAGTTTCTTTATGGAGCGGGGGACGCGGCATTAACGGATACTACTCTAGGGATCCTAGTCAACGAACCTCAGACGGATCATCCGATTGCCCGGAAAACAGGTGAAATTGTCGGTCACACCGCCACCACAGTTGTCGGGGCTGTGGAAACCATATTGGCTGGTGTAGGACTTGGCGGTTCGGTAGCAATATCCGCAACAGGTGTGGCAGCGCCTGTCGGGGTCCCGGCCGCAGTAGCAGCCGCCGCGGGGGTTGCCTATGGCTCTAGTGTAACCGTACAAGGTGCGAAGAATATCGGAAGCAGCGCCAGCGATTTGTATAGTATGATTAAGGGTGGGGGAGGGGCTTCAAAACCCAAATACTCGTATAAAAATGGGAAATTCGAAAATGCTGGTTATCACGGAAGCACAGGGAATTCGGTAAAAAGTAAAGCACCTCAAGATGGACAATTCGCATTAGATAACTCGCTTGAAATAAAAAGTACAACAGATAGGAGGGTAGGGATAGATTCGAACGGTAATTTTGTCGTATTGGATAAAACAGTTGATGGCGTATACCATGGCCATGTAAGACCTTGGAAAAGTAGCGATCCTAATCTAAAACCACTAACCCAACCTATGAAATCGGCTCTCACAGATGAAGGTTATGTGAGAGTAGTTGGCGGGAAGGGCAAATTAACTCAAAAAGCAATTGACCTTATCAAAGAATTTGAAAGCAAATAAAGGCGGGGGAAAAATGGTCGATACAATTAGACTTGACATATCGAAGTCGCAGGCAATTCTTTTATATTTACCTTGTGAAAAGAAGGACATTGTTCCTACTACCGATGTATTTTTGAAATATTGGCGTGGTGGAAATGTTGAATACGATTTATTTGTTAATGATTTTATTAATGAGGCAGTAAAGCAACTTTATAATTTGCTTACACGAGCAATGAATAATGAGCTTCAACTTAACAAGGAATTTGTTGATAAAGGGGTTGGCTATTACCACAATATTTACTTGCATGAGCTATTTACAACCGATAATAGAGATATTTATGATCCAGCCGAGAAAATAATAGTCTGGTCGACACCTACAGAAGTTGGCATTGAGACATACATTTACAATATTGATGGAGAAATATACCTCGAAATTAGCCCGTTTTATAAATGGGATAGTGATTATCCGGATGACGAAGATGAGTACCAAACTTTTGAGGAATATATAAACCAGCATCAGATGATTGATTTAATCCATATTCGGCGAGATGTTGCAGTGCAGTGGCAAAAGATACTTCATGAATTAATAGAGATTGCTCATTCCAACGAAAGGTACTGGATAGAAAAAAATAAGTGAGTCGATAAGATGTCTTTTTTCAAAATCAAGAAAGTGGAAAAATGAAAGGACTATTTCCTATGCACTTCTTACCCAATGGTTCTATCGTCCAACTAAAAGGCGGAAACAAGAAAATCATGATTTTTGGCCGGATGCAGACCCAAGCGGACACAGGAAAAGTATGGGATTATATCGCCTGTTTGTATCCGGAGGGGCTGGATCCGAATCAATTGTATTTATTTAATCATGAGCAAGTCGATCAAGTGTTTTTTACGGGATACCAAGACATGGAGGAACTGGCTTTCAATCAATATCTTCAGGAGTTGAAGCAACGGGATTTGAAATTGCACGAGGAAGAGTAGAGTTGTGAGGGTTGCCGAGGAGGGAGCTTATGGGGACGGGACAGGCCTACGCCGGATACGGACAAGTCCGGCTTATATCACCTTATGAGATACATACCTTAACGGATTTGCGGATCGAGCAGAATTTGAATGAACATGGGCAATTACTCGTACGGGGAATCATTCCCGATAACAAACAAGATACCTACATACAACTTCCCGTTAGTCATCAAACGATAGCCGTTCAGGAAGTGGACGACCAGGGAGAACCGGGACGGGTTCTGTTTCAAGGATTGGTACAAGAGGTCAGCATCAGTGCCATTCAGGGCGTTTATTATTTGGAATTAAGTGCCGTAACTTACTCGATGCTGATGGATTTGGAGCCGAGAAGTCGTTCTTTTTCGGGGGAGGAAGGGACTTATCGAGACATTGTGGATACAGTTCTGGCTGCTTACGACGGGGCTGACAAGCTTGATAATATCCTGAACAATCAGCGACCGGCGGGAATGGTGTTACAGTATAAAGAAACGGATTGGGCATTTATCCGTCGGATTGCTTCGCAGTTCGGGGCGGCCGTATTTCCGGAAGTCACCGCAGCTTCTCCCAAACTATTTCTAGGAATTCCGGAGGGGCGTTATTGGGAGTTGGCGCTTCAACCATATGTGTTGCATCGGGATCTGGCTCGGGAGGAAGAAATAAGGAAGCAAACGATCCACCAGGAAGGCGAAATCGATGAACAAATTTACACGGTGGAGACAGAGCAATTATATAAATTGGGCGACAAAATACAATTCTTGGAGAAGGAGTTTACCGTTGTCGGGTTTACTGGGCAATTTAAAGCAGGCCGGCTCGTGTATGAGTACCAATTCACACCTAGTGAAAAAAACTTGCAAAAACCTTTATACAATTCGCCCTTAATAGGCAGTTCCCTGGACGGTACGGTGGTCGAGGTAAAAGGGAGCGAAATTCAGGTCCATCTGACCCTCGACGGTGAAAGAGAGGTGAGACATTGGCTGGCCTATGAAACTCCTTATGCGGCTGAAGGGCATGGGGGCGGATGGTATAGTATGCCGGAGTCCGGTGACGCTGTTCGTGTCTATTTTCCATCGGTCAGAGAAGAATCGGCGATCGTCACAAGTTCGTTTAGAAGGGCGCCTCTGCCTAATAGAGCTTCAGATCCGGCAACGAAAGTATGGGCCACTCCTTTCGGGAAGGAGATGCGGTTTCAGCGTAGTGATATTACCGTAAGCGCAAGGCAAGAGAGAGTATTCCTGAAAATTGACGACAAAAGCGGATTAACCTTCCAAAGTGAGCATGACCTGATTCTCAAGAGCCATGCAGATATTTTAGCTTCCGTAAGCAGCCTCCGAGTCAACGCTGGAGAAGGCATCTATGTACATTGCAAATCCAGCAGCATGATTCTGGATGGGGAAACGGACATCAAGGCCGGGAGCTTACAGGTGGAAGGACTAAAAAAATCACCAGTGTACATAGAAGACTTGCCTCCCGTACCCGAGGTGCCGTTTGTCGATGAAGTTGCCTCAGAGGCGGGAAATACAGATAAAGCAAGTGGACCAGTCGGGATCTTGGGGATGGCGCAGTTAGGTTTGCAAGTGGCCGGCATGTTTCCTAGGGTGGGTGCAGCTGCAACAGGGGCAAGAGCTGGCTTAGGAGTGGCTCAAATAAGCAGCATTGCCATGTCTGTTGCATCAAGCCTTCCTTTTGTAGGGGGGGCGATCCGGGCAGCGAATTTAGGCAGGTCTCTAGCAGCTTCGCATAATCCGTTTCAAGAGCAGATCGATGCAATGCAACGGCTTGGGTTTGAACTGGCGGGTGCGGGACTCATGGGGAAGATGTTTATGGCTGCCCGCGGCGTAAAAAGCGATATGACGGCTGAAGAGTTTGTTGAGCGATTGAAGCGGGAAATGAATGTGAGTGTTAGCCTCAGAGGAGACGAGGAAATACCTGAATGGTGGTTTGAACCAGCAAAGAAGGATCCTATTGATAAGTTAGTTGATAAATTAATATACTGGGTAACGGGAGAGGAGCCGGAAGAGAAGACTCAATTAGAACAAGTACTATCAGCGCAATTTGCAACCATGTCATTAGAACAACAAATTTTCGCCACAGAAATGTCGAATGATTTCTATGCTATAGGCAGGGGAACGGCGTCTGTAGATAGAGTAGAGGAAGTCTTTACACCAGGTTTTACCCCAAACAAACCGAAAAACAACCGTAATCCTAAGAGTCCTATGTTTGGGAAGGACTGGTACGAGGACTTCAAGATAAAGTATGGAAAAAATAATGTTGAATGGGTAACAAATGAGGAAGGAAAATATAAGTCGGTAAACCCTAAGAATCCAATATTCGGTAATGAATGGTATGATTATTTTAGGGGGAAATATGGTGATAAAAACGTTATATGGGAGAATGATAAAAATAAGCCAAATAATAGATTTCTTAATTCACCCCCCCTTATACAAGTTCAATATGGTGAGTCTGATTTAAGCGCTTTGGCGAAGAATTATCGTATTGAGAATAAAGCATTTGACTTAAGAAATCTCGTAGTAGCAGAGGTTGAAATAGACGGTGTTCGTACCTTGAAAATTGTAGAAAGTACATCGCGGCCAGTTATCAAAAAAGATGGAACTATAGAATTTAAAAAGGTACATTCCGAAAAAGTTTTAGTAGAAGAAAAAAAGGCTGCTGAGTTAAATGGAAAAACATATAAAGTTTACAGAGTATATACTGAAAGAGAGCCGTGCATTCTTGGTGGACATAATTGCAAAGAGTTACTCGCTGAAGAATTTCCTGATGCTGAAGTAACCTATAGTGTTGAGTATGGCGATAAAGCCTCAAGAGACCGAGGAAACGCTGAATTAGCTAAAGAAATAGAAAAAATAAAGGAGTAAATATATGGATTTTGATATTAAAGAAATTATTAAATACTATGGAGAAGATGTATGGCAATATAAATTAAATGATTTGCTTAACGTGGGAATAAGTCGTGAAAATGCAAACTTTATTAGTAGTAGCGGATTACCAAAAGTTTTTTCTGATTTTATATTTTTTGAATTCGAAAAATTCGAGAAAATTACCTTTAAAAATACCAATATAATAAAAATTGGCCAATTCTCTTTTGGTGAGCATGGGTTATTTCTAAAAGAAAATGAGGATGAACTTTTTGCTAGCTCGTCCTATCATGAGCCTGAAATATATATAATGAACAAAAATATAGAGACATTTTTTTTGTTCCATCTCATTAAAAATAAGATAGCAATAAATATGATAGAAAGGAATAAATTCAATTCATTTGATTATGCTCTGGAATTAAAAAAAGTATATAATGAGAATGATTACGTAGCTATGGAAGATCAAGAAGGATATTGGTCGCATTTGGTGGAAGATTATGAAACTGGATTATGATTTATGTGTAATGGATGATCTATGAAAAGTGTGACTAGATAGGCTATTGTAATTCACTAATAAATAAGAGAGCCTCTATATAGGTAAATACTTATAAAGCGGCTCTCTTTATTACAACAATTCATAAATATAATGTAGTAATATAATTCACTTTTGATCGCTGGAGCGATTTTGAAAAAAGTGCACTAAGGAAAGAGTACGACGTAAGGGAGTTATTAGTCCTGAAAAATGAAATTTTATTATCGCGAGGAATAAATGAGGGGCATTTACCGCAAATATATATATCAACAGTATATAAAAGTGGGTGTAAGATAAAGATGGAACATTCGTTTCCTGAATTTGTTACCGGAGAGGCTATAAAAAACCTCCGCAGTAAAATAGAATTTCCAGATGATATTCCTTTTCAGGACTGGGAGTATATTGTGGCCGATCCGACAAGATTATCGGAATTCATTTCATATTATGAAAGTCTAGAGCTAAGTGTTGAAGAAAAATTCGCCCTCATGATCGTGATTGTCGGTTCATATAACGATGCAATATCTGACGGCGAAGAACAAAATGCGGCGTGGCAGAAAATTAGATACTTTCTTACAAATGATGCTATGATCCACTGGAATACAATTATCTATTGGGCGCTGCTGGATGATGAGATAGATTTAGAGGATTGTTTTGCAGTAACACCACAAATGCGAGAAATAGTAGATGATCTTGGAAGCTTCTCCATTGAACAAGGCAGTCTACAAAATCTTATTATAAAGGAATAAAAACATGATTAACTATGGAGAACTTTATTATGACCATTATAGCGATTTTTTAAGGGAGCCTATTGGCCGGGAGGTGTTTAAAAGTACTAATGAAATGCCAAGTATACAGATTCTCCGATATGAAAATGTTTTTGAGCAGTGTTTGGTATACAATTCACTTGGACTAAGTAAGTATGAGGAAATCGTAGGGGCCAACGTTGAGGTATCCATGGTAGTTGATGGGGCTTTTAGGAGTACGGGATATCTTCTAGCAAGCACTTTATTTTATTGTATCGGTAACAAAATGCAAATAGGTACTGGGTTAGCGATACGGGGCATTGAAAACCTGGATCCCACGTTTGTTCAAAAATACAATAAAAGCGCAATATATTTTACTGAACCCTACGCTTTTCCGGAAGAATATAGTGTTGTTCGTACTCATACTAACGATGAGGTTGGCAGAATACTATCGGTCTTCTATATCTCTCAATCAGAATTTGATTATTTTGCTAAATACGGAGCAGAAAAATTTGAGGACTTATTGGAGGAAAACAACGTCGACCCCTTTAATGTAAATAGACAATCAGCAGTATAAAGGGCATTCTTAGTCTGAATTTCGTGAAAAGTACAGGCTCATTCCAACTTGATCTATGAGTTAGGAGTGGGCTTTTTTGGTTTAAACGCGAAAGTTAATATTTGCTAAATAATCTAGGTGGATTTTCCGATATCACCTGTATGTCTTTAAATATACAAATCATAGGAGCTTAAGTACCATGAGGTGGAAGAGAGAAGCAAGCCTAGCTGAAAGAGTCAGTGCTGTGAATGAAGTATTCCGTTATTTAACGCAGGATCATGAAACAGAGGAGTATCTCACTTTTTTTACTCTACTCGAAAAGATGAAGAATATCCCTCCTTTACTTGATTTTTATGGAGAAGAATTCGTTCAGTACCTCATAGAACTTCTGCCTAAAATTGAGGATAAGTATGATAGGGCGCTATTAATCGAGACGCTTGTCCAGTGTTTCTACAGTTGTGAAGCAGTCGATAAGTCATACTGTCTGGAACTCCTTGATGAATATATGCTATGTGTGCGTGAATATGCTGCCAATATCGATGACATTATTCAATGTTTGTATGGTTTTTTTCATGCCGGGATTAGCAAAAGTGAGGCTGTCGTAAAGTTAGTTGAAAATCTGGACAGCAAAGAGTATTTATTGCGAATACTCTCACGGTTAGAAATCGATGATTCGGTGAATGTGTCAAAGGATCGATCGGAATGGTTAGCTGAGGCAAAGGAATTGTCTAGTATAAGCTGGCGTTCCGGAATTATTGCCCAGTTCTTATTATTGGTGCATCCTCATGTTCGGAAATATGCGGAAGTCAGCCAGATAACATTCTTGTATGACTCCTATGCGGGGGTATACGCGGACTGTTGGCCCAGAGGTTTGCTTCCGAATAGAAAGGAAACCCTGATTGCGGCAAACGTGCTGTCAATAAAGGAAATACGTATTCTGGAGAGGCTCGACGAGTTAATTAATACGCAGAAAAAGGATTTGGATTCGCCGGAAGTAAGGAAGTTATATGATGATTTTTTCGAAGGCAAAGATCCATTTGAGGTTATTTTTTCGTTGCAGGGAAAGGAGTAAGGAATGAATACTCGGTCGATCTTAAAAAAAGGTTCGCAACTACTATATCCTCGAGCGGTTTGATTTATTGTGGAAAATTGAAACTTGGTTTCGAGCCGATCATAAAGCCGAGGTTAAACAGGCGGTAAGAAACAACCAACATTTCTCTTGTATTGTTTTGAAGGAAGGTCAGGGATTTCAGAGGGACTTGCGGGTTTTCGATTGAAGACTGGTGGAAAATAGGGTTATTTAAATTATCTTGGAGAAGTAGTTATCAAGAATAAGTTTCAAAATGTGGGTCAATTTCACGAAGGCGTTGCCGGAAGATGGATTTATAAACCTGATTCTTTTGATCTTTGGTAGGGGGAACTGGATCGAAAATGGGAATTTCAACGTTTTTATTGTTCGAATGTGGAAAAAGTATTGCGGCAAACGACCTCCTGTGGAGCATTAATAACCTTTGCATACGTGATCACCTTTACTTTGATACGGAGGAAGAAAAATATACGATTAACGGGGATCTTAAATACTGTCGTGTTTATATCAGCGATTTTCCATTCACAGAGGAGTGTTCGAGACCGCTTTGTTTTAGCCTGTTTGATGAACCTTATGAATATCAAACCGTTAGTTTCAAATGGGATGATACAGGTGAGGAATATTTCAAGGCCATGGAATCCGATGATTTTTGGGAGAATGAAGATCTGCTATTGCGATTCGTTTACGGTATTCTGAAAGTTTATCCACGTGCCAAAGTATGGGTAGAAGAAGATTGGTTCTATACACTCGAGGACTTGGAAAAAATAAAGAAACAACCTTACGATGGTAACTGGTGCTATAGACATCCAAAATTAAGTTCCTGATAGAATGGGGGGGCTTATCCTTATCTTCAGGGAACTTTGCAAGCCATTTATGGAGGTGGATTGGAATGGACTACGATTTATTTCTTAATACTAAGCTAGATGTTATGAGTTTAGGGGATCTATTAAGTAAAATGCTGAGTGGTATATTGAACGAGGAAATAAAGTGTGTAAAGGTACGGAGTGAGCTAGGATATCATTATTTATATGTTAATGGTAAGTATTTTACAATACATATTGAGTTAGATGATGAAGACAGAGAAGAGTATCGTGAGATGAATGCCAGATATCATTACGTCGATACAAATATTCATATTAGTGTTCAATTGCTTTCAAAAACATTTGAAATTGGGTGGTTGAAATTGCTCGAGTTGATTGGTCGCTTATTGAAGGCTATCGCTGGAGATATACTCTTATTGGATGACTGTTCTTTTTCGGTAATGAAAAGAAAAAATAGTATCACGCTGGTTAACACTAACTTGGATGAGTATCGAATTAAGTATATTACTAGGGAGAATTTAAAAAAATTCTGAATTACTCATTTCGAGAAGTGAACTTTGCGAATGAATAGTGGGAACGAGGATCAAACAATAAAGGGGGAGAAGAAGATAGAAGTCAAGAGATTTGGCAATCCCCAACTTTTCTCTATTGAGTATTCCCTTTTGGATAATCCTATTGATGATAGTGGATATTTAAAGGAGTCATGGGGAAACTTTGCACTAATCGTTGATGGTAAAAATATTTGTGAACATGAGGTCGAAAATGAAACCTATAAATATGTTTGGTATTTGGACAATATTGTCGGTTGGTTCAGTAGTAATTTAATTTATGTTTTGGGTTATGACCCTTATCCACTCCCGGTGAAGGGAGATAGCGTGCAAGAGTTGATTTTAAATAGTGAGAGACACGTTCCGGAAGAAGATGACGAGGAGTACTATTGGTACCATGCAAAGAGTTCGTGGACAATGCGGCATAATTGGTTTTCAAGTAGAGGAGGCTCCTATTTACCTAATATATATTTTAGACGTGTCGAGCGGGAAATTGAAATAGTGTGGGATAATTCTATCTATAGAGATAGTCAGGTTATTTTTAGTCAAGCAGATGGCAGCGTGCGTCTCCCGTTAGGTGAATTTAAAAAAGTTATTTTTGGGTTTCTAAATGATTTCTATCCAAATTTATTAGATAAAATTCCCCAATCTAGGACTGCTGACCGGCAAAGCATTGAGCGTATGTGGAGAAAATTCAAGTTGTTATAAGAATAGGGCTTGGAATGAGGGGTTGAATATGAATCCTTATATATTATCTTTCACAAGAAAGTTCGATCCTTACTTCGATCAAAAGGAAATTTTAAATATGATTTATTTACATGATGAGGAGGATAACGAGAGGTTAGATCATGTGTTTTTCCTTGAGCAGGTTGATGGCGGTGTCGCTGGCATATATGTAAGAGGCATGAATCCATTGATTTTAGGAAGTCCCAAGTCAGTGAAATGCTGGGGAACAGGTTTCCGGCTGAGGAGGTTATTACATACGAGAAGAAAAGCGAGAGTGGCTGGGAAAAGATAAACTGAAGGAACAGGTGATGCAAAATGGTACATATAATTAGATTTAAAAATAATCTTGGAGAGTTTGGAGAGTTTATTAATGAGGAATGCATAACTAATGATGAGGAATACAGTAAAGAATTTTACTCTGCAAAAGATGAATTAATTAAAACGGAATTAATTAAAAAAGGTGCTGTGCTCGTAGTTAGATACGAAAATTGTGGAACAAACTTTGCGGAACTTTTAGCAGTGCATTTAAAAGAGTATGGGAATGTAACCGCAGACTTTTTAGCAGTGCAGGAAACGACAAACGAAGGATATAAGAAACGCGGGCATCTGTTTGAAAATGGGAAATTGCTTTTTGTTCGTGAAACGTACTACGATTCGCTGGGCGATATAGTTAAGGAGGTATCGTTATACTCCAAGAACAACTATGAACCGACAATGGTTGAATATTATGAATATGACGATCAAAAAGAGTTGATTGGCATTACTCAAAAAACGATGGATGGAAGGGTCATATCCCATATCGATTTTTGAGATTGCGGATGGGGGACTTGCCCTTAGATAGATTGTGTAAATATAAAAAGGCCTATTCCCATTACATGATAGAGGAATAAGCCTTTTTTGCTTTCAGCCATCTTAATCTTCTTCCACTTCTTCCATTATCAGAAGTTCATGCAAGCCAATGTTAAGCGTTTTGCAGATTTGTTCCAGGGTATCAAAATAGGCGGCATTGACTTTATCGGAGCAAAGATGACTAATCGTGCTTGGTCGGATGTTCATCCTACGTGCGAGTTCCCGTTGGCTCATTCCCCGTTCTTCTAAAATCTCCTTCAAACGAAGCCGAATCGGCATTGAAATCCACCTTTCTAACGGTTTTGACCCTCCATTTTTTTCTAAAAAAAATCCCTAATGCCCTCTTGTTTGTAACGGAGGAGCGTGATAGAATGAAAATGTGGTACGGAATACCGTTACATAGCATTTATCAAGACTTGAGTCACTGACACTGAAGTTCATTAATAAAAGGGAGATGATAAAGTGAAAAGTGTCCTGGAAGCACTCTTTTACGGTAACCTCCGTCCAGAGGAAAACATCCTTCCCCAAAATCCCGAGTACCGCAACATAAACAATAGCATATCCGATGCTATGTGCTTCTGGAAGGAAAAACTGTCTCCCGACGATTTTAACCAGCTAGAAAAGCTGCTCGATTTACGCGGTCAGTCGGAGTCGATGTATGCCACCGCCTCATTTGTGCACGGGTTTCAGCTGGGAACGTTGATAATGATGGAAGTATGCGCCGCAAAGGAAGAACTTTTTTAAGTATGTTGATTCTTCGCTCCCCACTCACATAATCCTTCCAGCACGGGCAATAAAGTTTCCGCCTTTTCGGTGAGGCGGTACTCCACCTTCGGGGGAACTTGAGGGTATTCTTTTCTCAGGACCAGGCCGTCCGCTTCCAGTTCTTTGAGCTGCGCACTCAAGGTTTTATAGGTAATCGCCCCGATTTGGCGTTTCAGATCATTGAAACGAACCGGTTGATTCTCTGCCAAAAGATAGATGATCACCATTTTCCACTTGCCGCCAATCACGGAAAGGGTATAGCCAAAAGGGGTGTCCTCGATCCGCCTAACCTTTCCTTTATAGTCCGTCATCCCCATATCTACACTATCCTTTCGGGTAATACCTACCAAAGAAGTACGTACTGCTAATTTCAGTTGTGTTCAGCTTATCTTAACTTCCCTTTGAAGTAAAGGAGCTAGTTCATCTGCATCATGATAAAATTTTCCAACCCTGCTATTCTGGTCTTAGCATTTGTAAATAAATGTAACGGGTAAAGCGGGTGAAGGAAATGAGCTTGAAGCAAAGTGTCGATCCGGATCGGCTGCTTCAGTTATCTAACGATATGAGGCGTCTGGAACAAATTTTGGAGGAACGGGTAACGAAGCTGGAGTCGGAGTTGAGGAATGTCGCCTCTCAAGTGAGGGCGGGTTATCCGGAGTATGGCGTGCAATCGGCGCTTGCTGAGGTCGAAGCCGTGCTGACGGACACTCGAAACCACGCCAGGCAATTACATGATCGTTTACATAGTAAGGGCCATGCACTTAAAACGGCGGCGGAAGAGTACATAGAAGTCGAGCGTAAGAGCCAGGATCTTGTGAAGAAGAGCCTGCTGAAATTCGTTATAGGACCCAAGCAGCTATCTCAGCGCTTTTTTGACTTAGTGAAACGATATAGTCCATTCGACCTGGTCAAACTAGCCCTGCAGCAAGCCAAGGAACTCACGCTTCAAGCGAAACTGAGCCGGTTTAGGGAAGATGAGCAAATCAAGGCGTACTTGGAGATGCTCCAGCATGGAACGTTGGAAGAACAGCGATTGGCGGAACAACAGCTTACGCTGATCGTGAACGCTTTTGACCGAATCGCCCGGTGTCAGATGGAATATGCGGTCTATGGCAAATTCGGGAATGCCAAGTATATGGAGGAAGTGCATCAATTGGCGGTTGAGGCCCGGGCCCAGCTAAAAGAGTTAGGGGTGTCGGAGAAGTGGTACGCCGCGGAGGTCGATTTAAGGGCGCTTTATTCCGGGTCGCCTTTGGATGCCTTGAGATATGATCCGTACAAGACCGACGGCTCGGTGATGCCGACCATAAGCGAGCAGCGATTTGCTATCGCTTTGGGGATGACCCATAGCAAGTATCAAGCCTGGGCGCGGGAACGTTATGACCAGATCGAGGCGGGTGCGATCGCGGCGGAGGCCAAACGCAAGGAAATCGCCCTGAAAATGGCACAGTATAACGAAGCCATACCGAAACCGAACATCGAGTATGTGCAGCAGCATTTAGCTGAGAAGGGGCTTTTTCACGGTGAGATTACGGGGGAGTATACTCCCGAACTGCTGCAAGCGATCGAGGCCTTTCAAGCGGAGTTCAACAGCAGCGAGCTTGCGAAGGAACTGCAACACAGCTTTGGGGTTGATGGTAAAATAGACTACAAGCTGCTGAACCTGATTTATTTGGAAAAGGGACTCATCGAGCAGACCCCTAATCTTTTTAATATGTGCTATATTCCGGACATGTTGGGAAAATCCAAAGACACGAGAAACGGATTTGAAAAGTCCATCGACAGCTTCAAGGAAATCGGCTCCGATATGCTGGCCGCCTCCGATGCGCGGTTTCAGAAGGCGTTTGATTCGCCGGGCGATTTTTTGAACTACCTGACCATGGGCATTCCCAAGGGGATTTACGATGGCTATGTAGCTCGAGGGGAGAAGCGGAACGAATCAACTTATGACTATATAGATTGGTTATCTTCAGGGGTATTATCCGGGGTGCATCAAACGTTTGTAGGTGCCGTTAATCCGGAAGAAGCCTATTCCAAGGAGCATTGGCTAAACAGCATCGGCCTGGCGGCTATGCTTACAAGTCCGGTTAAAATGAAACCCACCAAGCCTTCCATTCCCGATTTGAATAAAAGTAGTGGAGCGTTTAAGGTTAACACGACTACGGAGTTGGATAAGGTAGAGGGGAAGGGGATTGAGGGGACGAAAGAAGCTAGACCAAGTGAAATGTTTATAAACGACTTTGCGTTAGATGGTCAGCGGATTGCGCCTAAAAATTTGCATCGTGAACTTAGAAAGTCGGAGATTGGAAGAGAAACACTTGACTTAATTGTAGAAAATAAAATTAGAATCCTATTAGATTACAGTAAAAAACAAGGAGTATATGGACAGGCGTTTGGAGCTGATAAATCTATTGTTTATGTGGCAAATACACAATCGGTACAAAAGACGGCACAAATAATTATACATGAAGTTACCCACAATAGAATCAACTCGGCAACTTATACTCGTAGGGAAGAAGTAATAGCGCATATTCGAGAGGCGAAACACCTAAATCCGAATTTATCATTTGGGGAGATTCGGAATATCATCAATCAGGTGGATAGACTTTATCCGGAGCTACCATACAGAAAGGAGTAAAGAAAGATATGAATGAAAATGAATTTATAAAGGAGATTAGAGTTTTACAACAAATTGCTGATAGAGCTATGGCTGGAGAAGAAGTGTACTGTCCAAAGTGTGGTGAACTGCTTATTATAAATAAATTGGGAAGTGGGAAACATCCTTCTGTTTTTTGTCCAAATAACGATTTCAAAGTAATGATTGACTATAAAGGGAACAACGTGATTGAAAATTTGGGTTTGGATAAAAAATAAACTCATAAATAATATGTATGGAATTTATCGAGAATTAGTGGAGGTCTGTTCACAACAGTATGATCGAATAATTCCACAATGCGAGCTAGGGACTGTACGCAAACTTGTTTCCTTAATTTACAGTTTGCGTACACACCCTAGACTAAAATCCTCGTCATATCCCACGGAAGATAGAGGCTTCGTGAACGGAGAAGACTCCCCGAGGCTGGGCTGGATTAATGAATCTTTGGAGGTTCAGACTTCATCGTATCGTTAAGCTGGGTCACAAAAACCCCCTCGTTCGGGCCAGGGTTATTTCGAAACATTTTCGCTTCTTCGACCACAACTTCATCTGTTTCCGTACCAAGTATCTTTATCGTTGCTTCAATGTATGCCGCAAGTGGCATGGCACGCGGTTCATTGTTGTTGCTTTGAACCCATGGCGGCACCATCTCTATTACTTTTACCGATGTGTCTTTAAGCAGGTATCTTTGGGAAAGTGTATAGGTATGAAGTGCTGCCTTCGTCGCGGAGTATACAGCAGTTGCCGCTAACGGAACAAATCCAAGTATCGAAGTTGTGTTAATGACAACGGCTTCTTCCTTGGACTTCAGATGTTCGATTAACGCAGAAGTCAACCGAATCGAACCTAGCAAGTTTGTGGCGACTGTCGAAACCAAAACATCCTCATTGATCACACCCGCTGCGTTATCGGGTTGAATGATGCCTGCGTTGTTAATCAAGACATTCAAATCCGGGAATTCTTCGATTAATTGCTTGGCTGCCCCCTCTATACTGGCAGGGTCTTGTACATTTAATTCCATTGCGGACATGCCGGGATTCCCTTTGATTGTCTCCTCCAAACGCTCTTTACTTCGGCCAGAGATAATAACTTTATTTCCAAGATGGTGGAGTGCTTCTGCTAACGCACGTCCAATCCCCGAACCGCCACCGGTAATGAAAATCGTGTTTCCTGTAAGTTTCACGATCATACCCTCCTCTTGATTTGAACACATGTTGAATTATCAAAATATGTTTTATATAGTGAATGTATCAGGGTGATAAATGGGGCTCAATGGTTAAAACGAGCTCGGTTGTTGATTTTTCAACAGCGGGCTTCGAAGTGATCATTTTGGGGATAGGATAAAGGGGAGAAGGATATGGCCAGGCGTATTCAAAAATCGAGACAAGCGATTATGGATGCTTTTATGAGGTTATGTCTGAAAAGGAATTCGAGAGCATAACGATCAATCAAATTGCGATAGAAGCAAATGTCAATCGAGGAACGGTGTATTTGCATTTCAATGACAAGCACGATCTGCGCGAGCAATGTATAGCAGCTCAAATTAACCAGTTACTTCGACATTGTATGTCTGGAGATGACCTGGTTCATCTCCCTTCCAAAACCGCATTACTTCACAGTTTTGAACATTTGGAACAACATGCTTCTTTCTACTCCTTAATGCTGAAGAGTAAGGGAAGCACTGTATTTCGAAATCAAATGGAGACCATGTTCGGGGAAAATCTGAGTGAGTATCTGGATTCAATCAATCTCGATAAGGAAATAAACAGGGACATTACGGTACAGTTTTTAACTTCAGCAACAGTGGGTATATTGGAATGGTGGATAATCCGTTCGATGCCATATCCCCCATCGGTCATGGTTGAACAATTTTGGAATTTACTGAACCGAGGTGTCGAAGGACACGAACATCATTCCATTAGAAGCCGCTAATTTGCTGGCTTTTTTTGTATTATTGAAGGCCTGAAAATTAATGAGGAGAGAAGTAACAAATATCATTGGTGAAGTAGATAAAAATAAATGCAATACATTAATCAGATTTGGAAGAATTGGAGATTTGATAACAGTAATTTAGATGAGTATCGAATATGGTATATGACAAAAGAAAATTTAGCGCTATTGAATTACCCTTACGAGGAAGATGGTTTTTAAACGTTCTATTATCAATAGATTGTAGTATTGGCCCTGAGTAGAAGAATTGCTGCATGATTTTTACAGATATATGGGCGGGGTCCTATTTAAACCCCAATTAAATATCGAAAGGAGATATTAAGTCTGTTTATCTTATTAGAACATTCCTTACGTCCTTTGAAACTTCGAGATAAAAAAGTCACTCCATCAACTATAATCCCACTGGATGTAGAACAACTGAGAATTACGGAATACACGGGAATCAGAAGCGGCAAAAGGGTCAGTGCTCTGAATTTCGGCGGGCATATCATCCCCACTCCCGAAGCTAAAGATGCGTTTTATTTATCAGAAGTAATTCCTGCAACCTTAGACGAATCTGGATCAAGTGCTACAAATGGGGATATTTTCGTACCTTCCAATGAGGCCAGTACTGTTGAGTTGCTATCAATAAACGATATAAAAGTAATGAATTGGCCCGATTCAGTAAATGGTTACTGGATATCCGTAAGGTTTTATCAAAAGGACGAACTTAAGGGTAAAGGCTGGTTCCACATAAATAATGGAGCCGGCGAAGCTATATTGTTGAATGGAAAATTACAATACGATAGTCCGACTATTGTTAGGGCGATGCGTCCTCTTTTTCAAAAAACAGTTGAATGTGAATGCCATGACTTGGTGAGTAAGGAGTATTGGAATTACAGACCCGATGTTGAAACAGGATAGATTCCCTAATCATCATCCAAATTTTAAAATTGGTTAATTGGCATTTCGGTTTATATTAAATGGAGGCCGATGAAATGTGGAATGATAGAGACGATACACTTGAACAAGTATTCGACCGTATTATGGATAAGAAAGCAGGAGATGTTCCGTTAATTTGTCCGGTTTGCGGGAGAAAACAGGTACATTTCTATTTTCACAAGTGGAATGAAAAGTCCCCTAAAGGAGGAATGTGGATTTGGTGCAGTGGTTGTAAAAGCTTCTCACATGGTACTGTACAAGTACCTGAGTGGTGGGAAAACTGCAACGAAATCTCGTTGAATAAGCTGAATTCACTACCTGATTATTTAGAAGATCATAAAGAAAAGATTGATCATTATGTTAATGAGTTACGAAAGAAAAACTGAGGACGGTAATATGAAATCTTTACTGATAGCAAGGAGATCGTTCTGCCGCCTCTCTTGTCCTACCGGGCACAGCTCAGATGAAAGGACTTGATAAATGAAATGGCTGTAATGAAAGTTAGATGTGCTCGTTGTGGTGAGAATGTGGTATTACAGGTAAAACAGTACATAGTAAACAATGCAATAGCTTGGAGCGAGGCTTACAGTTGTGTCAATTGCGGGAATGAGGTTGTAAGTGATGATTGGGGAGACCAGACTCCAAATGAAGTAAGAAAAGCAATTCTAGAACAAGAGGGAGAATGGGAATTAGTCATTTTGAAGCATGGGGAGAATAAATCTCGTTTTTTAAGAAAATTACGTGATGCATTAAGCCTTACTCTACAAAAGGTATCTGATCTATGTAAAAAAATACCGGGTACTTTAATAGCGGGTACCTTTCAAGAGATGTTGCTGTTGAAAATAAGGTTAGCACTGCCCGATGAGGATATATCCATAAATCGTGTCAAGTAAACTCAAGCTATTGACTTTGTTTGCTTGATCCATCCAAGACTTAATAAAGAAGGCGATCTAAAGTGGCCCAAAGCGCAATCCGTTATCGAGACAATACACAGTATATTCAAGATGCCCAGCTAGGAGATGCGTTAAAACACATTTTTATCGCATTGGATAGAAAAGTTTCGGAGAACCCTAGACAATACGGTTGGTTACTTCAGGCTATGAATAAATGGTGGGACGATTTCGAGCATTTGCCTCCCGGATTAAAAGATGTCGAACTCGATGAATGGCTGGTAAATCCAAAAAGGAAAGCGGATTTTGAGGAGATTTTAAATCTTTCCCTCGACAACGTAAATACGGAGCTCTTGATTGAAATCATGAAATTCAAACGTGTAATAGATATGAATCCCCATGAATACGACGTATTCAAGGATATTGACAACAGGGTTTTAAAGGGTGAAAAAGTACCGTGCCCAACATGCGGTGAAATCCTTATCTATCAAGGTCCAGATACAGGAAAGCATCCATCCATTATTTGTCCGAATCATGATTATACTGTTCTTTTGGAAGTTCAGAGGGTTGATATTTTAGACAAATTGGGACTTAGGAAGAGGAAGGGATCACGGTAATTACTAACTCACAAACAAGCCGGGGCGCGTATTATACGCTGCTCCGGCTTTTCACTGCTGTCGGCTCCCCGGGCTTTGGAACGGAAACAGGCCGGTCTGCGCACGGCACAAAGTTGTTTATATGCCTAACTGAAGGATATATTTGACAAAAAGGTGACTACTGGAGTAGTATGATTGATGACTACAACAGTAGTCATTCATATGGAAAGAGGTGAACGGAAATTAAACTGTTTGATTCCGAATTAAGAGTAATGGAAATTTTATGGAGGGATGGGATGCTGGCGGCGGGCGAACTGGCGGCTGTTTTAAAACGGGAAACGGGCTGGAACAGGAATACAACCTACACGGTCATCAAAAGGCTGATCGACAAAGGAGCCATCCGGCGAACCGACCCGGGCTTTGTCTGCGAAGCGCTTATTCCCAAAGAGCAGGTGCAGTCGCACGAGACCAAGGAATTGATCAATAAAATGTTCGACGGCTCGGCGGAGATGTTTTTTTCCGCGTTTATCAACGAGAAGAACCTGAGTAAAGAAGAGATCGACAAATTGAAAAAAATTGTGGAAAACTTAAGCTGAGGCGGCGATGATGGATATTCTCCGGATGAGTTTGTCGGCGAGTGCTCTGATTATTCTTGTTGCCCTGCTGCGGTCTGTGGCTATCCACAGATTACCCAGATTGTTATTTCTCGTTCTTTGGGGAATCGTGCTTGCCAGACTGCTTGTTCCCGTATCCCTTCCCATCCTTCCGCAGCTGCCTGTGCCGGTTGAATTCCATGATTCCGGTTATGACGCAAATACAGGCTCAGCCGTGGTGTTCCCGGGCCCCGGTCCAACTTCCGGGCATACCGTAGAGCAGAACGGAAAGCTTAAAGCGGATCGTGCAGCCTTGACGGATTCCGATTGGCGGCTAAAGCCGGAGCATCTTACGGCCATTTGGCTTGGGGGCGCGGGGCTGATGGTTATGGCGGTTTTGGTTATTTATTTTAGGAGCAGCAGGGAACTGCGGACCGCGCTGCCTTTGCGGGGAGATCACCCTGTGATTGAAGCTTGGCTGGAAAAGCACCCCCTGCGGCGGAAGCTCTCCATCTTGACCTATGACCGGATTGATACACCGCTGACCTGCGGAATATGGCGTCCGAAGATTATTTTGCCCAAATCCTTGGATACGGGGAACGAGTCCGCAATGGAGTATATTCTTACCCACGAATACATGCATATCAGACACTTCGACGCGGTATGGAAAATGGCTGCGGTTGCGGCCCTGTGCCTGCACTGGTTCAATCCGCTGGTTTGGCTGATGTACTTCTATCTGAACCGGGAGATCGAAATGGTCTGCGATTCAAGAGTGATCAACCATCTCGGCACCAAGCACAAAGCGGACTATGCGTTATGCCTCTTGTCGATAGCGGAGCACAAAGGGAGATACACTCCCTTATATCAGGGGTTTAGCAAAAATGCGACCCGGGAAAGGATCGTGTCCATTATGAAATTGAAAAAAGTGACGATCGTGACAGCGGCCATTTCGCTCATTTTAGTGTTGGGGGCCGTGTCAGCATTTGCGGAACAATCAAGCGGAGAAGAAAGCAGCAGTTTCGCAGGAACCGCGGTAGAAATGAACGCCGTGGAAAACGGGGGTGATGCCGGAGGGCAATCTGCGCCTTCCTCGGCCTCCTCGGAGCAGGGAGAAGCCATAGCCGATTTTAATTACGATGCGTTAAAAGACTATACAGCCTATGGCCTGAAGTACGATAAAGCCAAAGACGGATATCTGTACAATGGCAAGCATATTCGCCTGTTCCTGGATCAGGACCCCAAAGAGAAAGGGAAGTTCGCCAAATTTTATTATGACGGGGGCGGAGCGACCGATTTTCAAGTTGTCCGGGATGAGAACAACAACATCAGCAAGATTGTTGAAGTGAGTGAAAGCGAGTTGCAGGAATTGGGGAACGCGTACGGATTCGTGCTTAATAACGGCGGCCTGCAGTTCGAAAATGTAGAATAAAGCAGCTATTAAAGCTGGTATTGTAAAAAAGGGATTCCACAGCCGGCGGCTAAGAGTCCCTTTTTTATTTGGGGCTTTAGCCAGTTGAGAACGCGAAGCATGCGAAACACCTGATGGGTTCGTTATCATAGGAGTGTTCAAGCTACTATGTATAACGAAAGGAAAAGGTGGCTTAATCGCTAATGGAAGTGATATGTCACATACAAAGAGGCGCCAAGTGTGCTTCCAAACGTCCAACTCCAAAAAGATGCAAATCTGCAGGTATTTTAGGCCGATTCCCAAGGGAATGCGAAAAAAGATGCAAATCTGCAGGTATTTCCAGCGATTTTAGAGAAATGAGCCGGTTTCGTCAAAAATTCCTGCAGATTTGCAGGAATTTTGAAATTTTTGTTCTAAACAAGAAAAAAGCATGCAGATATGCAGGAATTTATCGGTTGTCCATATAGCCCGTTTTATAAACATACCCGAAGTGCCCCTTTTGATTTTCAACCGAAAAGCTTAGCGTAGCGTCATCGTCCATTCCAACCGCCCCACTAAAAGATGTTTGGGTAGTACCATTATCATAAAAGTCGCCATTTATGACCCAGTAGATAACCGGTATTTCCAACTTCAAATGGCTGATAAAAATGAACATAAAAAATCTCATCAACTGCTCCGGATGATCCACTTTTGCTAAAAATGTTCCTGATCTTCTCTGTAGATTCATTCCGATTTGCAGCAATCTGGTGAATTAATTCCTCATAGGAGAGTTCTTCAACCCACAATCCGTCCCCCAAGTAAACAGGCACGTCACCCTCAAAAACTTTGCTGAAGTCGCTTTTTTTAAGTTCAATTTCCCCATTTTTGGTATAATTGGTGCTGTTAGAAACGTCACGACCCTTTGCAAATAAACCAACGAGACCACACACAAGTACAATCAAAATGAGGGCTAGTGAAAAAGGTAACTTGAGATTTTTCATTTAGCAACCTCCAAATTTTGAATGTTCCTTCTTTGTTCATGTAACACGAAAAGCAAGTGGAAGGAAGGTAAGGAATGCAAAAGTTAATGGATGTCGATGATGTGTTTGAATCCAATGAATACGGAACTATTATAGTCGGAAACCACCCTGTTCCGGCATCGATAAATGGGATTGGCGACTTGATCATTCTTCAGACACCGGACCATACGGGGTTAGAATTGAAAGTGGTTTCGGTTCAGGTTTCTAATTCACCGACTGATAAAAAAAGGGTGGGCATCTGTCTCGGTACATCAATAACCCCCTCAGATATACCATTAGGGTCGGTGGTATACATCCGCTCTAAGCCTCCGGCATATAAACACATCATGCGGGTCGGGATGGCTATCATGGATACAAAACTGGGTTCTCTGATCTCAGGGGGATTGGGTCCGGAGATTACCTTAAACCATTTAAAAATACCTTATCTTGTCGATAAGTATATTATAGTAAGAACCGCCACTGAAGAGTTGATATTTAAAGTGAAAAAAATGGATATCTCCACCTCGATCTGGGGAGGTATAAATATTGGACTTATTATTTATGATTCCGAGGATTTTACGAAGATAAAGCCAGGTGATGAAGTATTGGCGGTAATGGAGTGAGCCTTGTTCCCATGAGAGGCTCATTCCACATGAATGAGGAAAGGGAATGAGCCTTGTGAATTATTTTAATTTCCAGGAGGTCGCAATCTTTTCAAATTCCGATTCGTCAAGGTCTTTCGTTTGATCGGCTTCAATAAAAATAACGGTTTGATCCAGAAATATGTAACAATACTGCTTGACCACCGGCTTTGATGTCTCTGTTTCGATCCCGGAAACATAGGAGATATTAGCGGGGTATCCATGGATTTCAACATCCTTGGAATCGATGACTTCCAGGTCGGTATAGTAATTTCGTTTCAAATTCATCTTTTCTATGTACGCCTGTCTCTTTTTGGCGGGAACGGTTTGTTGCAGGTTCGTCACGCCGAGGGAGGACTCACCTTCGGGGATGGGAAACATGCCGCCTTTACTGTACAGTTCCATAACACCAAATTGTTTCGCAAGTTTCCAATCCGTCGGTAAATCGAGTGCATAGTAAGTTTCCGATTCCAAGGATTTACTTTCCCATTGGAAGGTGGAGAGCATATCCGTGATTTGCTCCTCAATGAGTTTGAATTGTTTTTCCGGAGCGCTTACCTGAATTTGCCCCATTTTTTGCCCTTTACCTTCCAAGAGATAAATCCATTGGGTATAAGTGATCCCGTCCTTAGCGACACTGCATTTGAGGAGGAGAGCCTGGTTTTGATGGGAAGTCGTTAAGGTTTCTTTTGAAACTAGCTCTAAACCTTTGTTTTTTAGCAGGTCGGCGGTGTACATTTCGTCTAGATGGGAGATAGCCTGCGATCCATCGGGTACGGGAAGTTCAAGGATCAGGATACTGGCTTGGTGCTTCAGACTCTCATAACCTGCAAAACCGCTCGCAGGTTGGAAATCCGTTGGAAGAGTAAAACTTAAGGAGGTTCCCGGGGCAGTTACATATTTCCCCTTTGTGATCGAAATCTTTTGTTCCGTAGCTGCAGAAGCCGTAGATTTCCCGGTCGCAGCCAGATCGGATGAGTCACGGTTGCGGGTCAAAGCCGGAGAAGAACTGCAGCCTGCCAAAAGGGCAAACAGTACGAGTGAGGTTATTAACTTGGAATACATATCATTCCACCTTTCTGGTTTTCCAATATTTAGGTTGTTAGAGCTGTCTCTATAATATAATCGGAATCTATAAAGAAATTTTTGATACTTTTACCAATGGTTAGGGGGAGATGCGATTTGTCTGTAGCTACGCAGGCCAAGGTGAGTTTGGAATTTAACGAATCGTTTTTTGTACCGGTAAGAGAATACATATTAAATACGAAAAAATACGGTTGGAACTGTAGTAAAGGCCTTATTAATCCAACAGAAAGGTGAAGAGACAGACATGCTCGAATCGATCATCAACACAATCGACAACATCTTAGAGATCTTAAGTGAAGATCCGCTTAGTTTAACTTTTGCCGAGATGGTTAGAGCTCCTACTGAGGAGCAAGTTGCCAACCTCGAAAATAGTGTTTTGAAAGATTACTATGTAATTACAAATCGTTATGAGATATTGAACGGAGGCGTCATCACGATTTTTGGACAGCGAAAAGTCGGCGATCTCCAGTTTTATGCGGAGGAAATGCAAGGGGGTATCGGTGAGTGGATTTGCATAGGGAAAATTGATAAGTACCCCCTGTTCCTTAACAAAGGCGATGGTCATGTAGCTTGTTTATTCGGAGGCCCGTTGGATCAATCCTATGTCCTGGAGAACTATGGGGACTTCCGTCACTTTATACTGCGATATTTTTTGGGGGAGTCTTACGCGGAGATCGGACGGAAATTTGTCGAATCCGGCGAGAGTGTAAGCACGATGGGTTCCAAAGATGACGATTGGTACCAATTTTTAGAGGAACATCTTTTGTTTTAAGCACTGCTCATGGCAGCGTCGATTTAGCGGTCGATTTATGAGTTAGCATTTCTATCTTTTGAGTTAGGAAGTTGGGAACATGGAGCATGGAAAGCTTTTTATCGAGGAACATCCGGATGTTGGGGATTTTTTCGAGCGTTTACTGATCCACAGAGAGTTGGATGATTGGTACATGGAAAAGTGCGCGGAGGAAGCAAAAGTACCGGAGAAGCTCTACTGTCTGGAGCCGTTTAAGAACGTGGAATTAAGAAACCGAATGTATCCTTCGTTCGATATCCATCTGTTTTTGAAGCCGCGTAGAGGTGGAGAGGGTTTTTACTTACAAGAGCAAATCAGTCTAAAAGTTTCGAAGCTGCTGCCGGTCTACATTATGGATTGTAGTTATTCGCTCAGGCATCACCTTATTGAAGGTACATACGAAATGACAGGTACGCCCGAATCGCTGGAACTCATTCAAGGATCCAACCAAATACACAAGATGATGTCCGCGCATGGTTACACCGAACTGAGCTATCTGTATGATTTTTATGACACGGTTTATGAATGAGATAAACTAAGTGAGCTTAGGCCGTTTAACAGAAGGTTGACGTTAGGTGATGCGGTGTTTACGGACGTATTGGAGCTTTGCGAATCTACTGAGGGGAATTAACGACGGACAATCGGTTCGCCGCCATGTTGTTTGCGGGAAGCCGGTAGGAGTAAATTGAATTAAGGAGAGTAAGGCGGACATTATGAAAAAAGACGACTTTGGCAATCGCATGAAGGGGTACGAAAATATTTTCCGGCAAACGCTGCCCCAGCGGCTCCCGGTGATCATTCGGATCGACGGTTCTCATTTTCACACCTTTACCCGGGAAATGAAGAAGCCGTTTGACGAGTTATTAATTCAAGCGTTTTGGGAGACGTGCAAATATCTGGCCCAGAACATCATGGGCTGCAAGCTGGTTTACCACCAAAGCGACGAAATTTCCATCCTGTTGACCAATTACGATAAGCTGACCACACAGTCCTGGTTCGAAAATAATTTGCAAAAGATCGTCTCCGTTTCAGCCTCCATGGCTACCGCCAAGTTCAATGAGGTGATTAAACCAGCTTACCCGGACAAACCGCTGGCTACCTTTGACAGCCGGGCTTGGGTGCTGCCCCATGATGAAGTGGCGAACTATTTTCTCTGGAGACAGCAGGACGCGACCAAAAACAGCATTTCGATGGTGGCTCAGGCCCATTTTCCGCATGAGGAATTGCAAGGGCTGGACGGGAAAAAACTTCAGGACAAGCTGTTCCTGGAGAAAGGCATCAACTGGAACGACCTGCCCGTCTGGCAAAAGCGGGGAGCATGCATTACAAAGCAATCGTACCAAAAGGGAGAAGCGGTGCGCAGCAGGTGGGAAGTGGATCTCGATACGCCGATTTTTAGCCAGGATCGGGAGTACATCAACCAATACGTCTATTTGGCGAAGGATGAATAGTGATGGAATGCGTTATTTTTATCGGAATCCAGGCTTCCGGGAAATCCACCTTTTACAAGGAAAAGTTCTTTAAAACCCATATGAGAATCAACCTCGACATGTTGAGGTCCAGGCATCGGGAGGGCGTGTTTCTGGAGGCCTCGCTGCGAACCAGTCTCCCGTTTGTCGTGGATAACACGAATCCGACCATGGAGGACCGGAAAAAGTATATCGAATTGGCGCAAAAGTATAAATTCAAGATCGTGGGCTATTATTTTGAACCTAATTATGAGTTGTCTGTGGAGCGAAACGAGCGGAGGCAGGGGAAGGAAAAGGTGGCGGAGGTGGGAATCCGGAGTACCTTGAAAAAGCTTCAGCCCCCTTCTTATCAGGAAGGCTTTGATGAGCTGTACCGGGTGAGGTCGGATAGCGATGGGTTTCAAATCGAAAGCATAACAAAGGATGGAGCACGTTAAGGGGACCGATACATGAAGACTGGGGATATACCGACCAAAGAAACACTGAAAATACTAAGAGACTCCGGATGGTATGCAGGAAGGAAAATCGATATAACCGAAATAAAAGAAGATCTCGAACAACGGGGTTATGTTGTTTTTCCGACGGTCGAGGATTTCATGAGAGAATTCGGCGATTTGGTGATCGAGGATACGGTAAACGAAGAAACGCATAATACAAGTATCCGGTTCACGGACTATTATAGACACGGTAGTTTCAAATCGGAGGAACAATATGCGGGAGAGAAATTAGTTCCTGTGGGGATGATCGACAGCGATAACTTGTTGCTGTTTGTTTCGGAGAGCGGAAAGGTGTACTGCAGTACCGGGAAGTTGGGCGACTCCGCTATGGAAGCTTGGGATCACTTGATAAGCGGGCATGGGTTTATGCCGTGGGGAATGTTTTAAGAAAGGGGATAGGAGGTGGGACTTTGCTTGAAAACTAGACGAGAAGCCATTGATTATTGTTTGAGTTTGGGAACTGCCTATGAAGATACTCCTTTTCGCGATAAAAATTGGACCGTAGTGCGGCACATGAAAACGAATAAAGTGTTTGCGTGGATCTTTGAAAAGGACGGCCATATTTGGGTCAATGTAAAATGTGAACCGGGTGCCTTGGAGTTCTGGCGTCAGGCCTACCCTTCGGTGGTTCCGGCTTTTCATCTGAATAAGGACCATTGGAATTCCATTATTCTGGACGGCAGCGTCCCGGAAGAAGAAATACACGAGATGATTAAACAGAGCTATCTCCTGACTAAGAAAAAATAAACAGCAGCCTGCTGGCAGGCTCCGTCCCTAGGAAGGATTAAGCCTGCTTAGGGCGATTTTTACAAGGTGATCCGCTTGACGGGTTGTTTCGGGCAGACGGTATTGCGGCGAAAGTTTCAAGATCCATGCTGACGCGGCATTCAACGAGATTTTGTGCCCAATAGAAACAAATATAGGCTTAATATGGTCCTGCGTTCTTAGGACATGGCCGACAACCTCATCGTTGTCGATGAGAGGGGAATGGCTCCCGCGAGAATCCCCGGGTTCATCATAGGTTCCGAGTAATCTCGTTTTTCCGCAGCCGATCGTCGGAATATCCAAAAGAACACCTAAATGACTCGCCAGACCAAATCGGCGGGGATGCGCGATGCCTTGACCGTCGCAGATGACCAGGTCGGGCTGGATCTTGATCTGCTCGAACGCCTTTATGACCGGGGGCAGTTCCCTGAAGGAAAACAGTCCGGGAATATAAGGGAAATGGACCCGATCTTCCACGGTTACGGATTCCACAAGCTTTAGTGAAGCCGCCTCCAAAATAACTACGGCGGCAATCAACACATCGCTTTGTTTCGAATACGCTACATCCACACCAGCCACATAGGTTATATCGTGGGATTGATCCTGTTGGATGACCTTTTTGGCCAGTTCCCGCTGTAGGGAAACAGCTTCTTCTTCATTTAGTTCCCAGGGATGTATGGTTTTTGGTTTCATTGAAATCACCTTTTTGTATTTTAAATAGATTCAGCGGCTATATGTACATAAGTTTATTATATCTTATTTAACAGATTTGAAATTCTCTTATTTCAGGAGGCAAGATGAGCAAGCGACAGGAAGCTTTTAAGAGTGACTTTATGGATAATATATCGATCAAAACCAAAGAGATGCTTCACCAGTCAGGCTGGAATCCAGACACTAGTATCGATATAACTCCGACCGTGAAATTTTTGGAAGCAATGGGTTATGAAGTATTCGATGCTGTGCTTGAGACATTAAGCCTATTTGGCGGGAGGGAGGTTAAGTTTGCGCATCCGGATGGGAGTTGGGAAGCCTTTCATTTTAGTCCTGAAGAGACTGTAGGGGATTATTACGAAAAAGAAGACTTCGCGGAATTTGAGGAGCGTGTGAAAGAGCCGCTTATTGTCGTTGGAGAGGCATACCGCGGTCATTTTATTTTGCTCATCTCGAAATCAGGCAAGGTATTTGGAAAGAATGGAGCTTCCTTATACAAATTCGGAGACAGTATTTATGAAGCCCTGGAGACGCTTTGTCTGTTCAGAAAACCGGAAGAAGTCCCTTGAACTGGAGAGATAGCATGGAACATATTCAAATTCTAAATGAAGTAACGATACAGAACTATATTTCCGCTGAGGATCTGCGGTCATTTTGTAAGGAAAATGCATGAGATATTTGGAAGTTCATCGAAATGATAGAGATGGAGACGGGAGAAAGCTTATGATCATTACGCTGGATATAAGCCACGAAGAGTTCGATGGAATTGTAGCGAATGACGGAGAATTTTCGCCGGTGATTTTTCTGAATTTTCCCAGGGATATAAGCGGGTCTTATGAATTTGAACTAATGAACACCGTAATAAATATTTTTGATGTTAAAGATCAACTGGAGCGTCTCGGGGTTCGTTCGGAGGAGGATTCGCTGTTTGTATTTGGAACCATCCACGTGCGGATCGAAGGCGTGAAGGGGGCTGATTTCGAAATGGTTGAAGGCGGCTTTCATACGGGGCGTCGGCGGTACCATAGCTGGCCATACACCCTGCGGAAAGGAGATGTGGTATGTATCTCCGGGGGGAGGCTATCTTTCCTGGAGGATTGCTACGCCTCGATCAGGATTGTAGCCGAGAGCAGGCCACGAATCACCTTAACCTTTAACCTCGATGAAACGATTCCTTACGACTTTATGAATAGCAGCAGAACGAATCGGGCCCGCTCCGCTAAATCAGTACATACCTATACAAGTTCTCCCGGACGCTTATTTGATCCCCGCTTTTTTCGGGAGCATTTTGGCACTGGGAGAATAGCGGTCAGGAGCGAGATATCGGGGTAGTGCTCCATCAGACAGCCTTCATAACATAGAATTCCTGCATATTTGCATGTTTTTTTCTTGTTTGGAACGAAAAAATGTAAATCCCTGCGATTCTGCAGGAATTTTTGACGAAACCGCCCCCTTTCTCTAAAATCGCTAGAAATACTTGCAGATTTGCATCTTTTTTCACATTCCCTCGGAAATCGGCTTAAATACCTGCAGATTTGCATCTTTTTGGAGTTGGAAGGGGGGTTGGAAGGCACCTTGAAGGAGGTAGCGTGAATAGATTTTCGGAGCGAACCTTAGAAATATTGAGTTTTTAATATTTCTAAGGGGTTTGTTAAGGTGTTGTTGGGGAGTTAATAGAATAACTAAATTGAGAGAATTAAGCAATCTGGGGGAACTGTTAAAACTATCAGATCCGGATTAGGAAAAGGAGACTACATATGTCGATCTTGGACAAGAACCAAGTAGATGGGATCGGTAAGAGCAACACGGAGAATAAAATAGCGTTACTGCTGGCGGATCACCTGGATTGGAGCGACGAGCTTCAGCATCTAACCCTGCTGCAGGACAAAATGAATGCATATCTCTCATTTATTGAAAGCGGGCAGGTTTACGCGGTATACCCGGATGCGAAGTCCGTTGACGGATTTATTTTTGAGCTGAAATTCAAATATGCTCCTACCGAAAATGCCCTGAAGCTCATCGATGTGTTTAGAAAAAGTACGGCTGATTTGCGGATGGAGTATCGGGTTGGGGTTGATCTGTAGTTTTAGTCTCTCAAAGCTCCGACGGGTTCTGAACGGGTTTTGCAGAATCTAGTAGAATTGGAGCGGATTGTACTGGATGGATTCCCTGATTATTGGCATGATGGTCACGGAGGAGGAATACTTTAATGGTTAATAACATGCTCAACCCCAAGAAGCTCGATATGTCGTTCAGAAGATACAGCAAAAACTTCGGGGATGGAATTAAGTTTGAGACAGTTCAAAGACGATATCAAGAGAATCATAAAGAAGTGATTGAAATCGTCGATTCGAACCAAACGGAAAAAGATCATATTTTACTGATTGATTTGAATTCCATCGCCTCCTATTACTTATCCCAATGGAAAAGCGACGTGCTGATTACTGGAGGAAACCGGCTGGACGGCCTCAAGCAGATGCAGGTGGTCGTCTTCTATCAGTGTATGGCACAGGATCTTTATAAAGTCAGGTATCCCAAAATGATAAAGAATTACAATTTTCGTGGCGTTATCGTAGCTTTAATTCATTTTGCGATGTTTGGGTGGGCGAAGGAAGAAGATATTCTCTTTGATTTCATAGTAAACCGCTTGGGCAGCAACATATTGGACGTTAACGAGGAGAACAAACACGTCTGGTTTTTGCTGGAGTTGTACTTACAGTACAGGAACAAGACCGTCGCGGGAACCGACCGGAACGTACATCTCGCTGTGAGGCAACAGTTGAAAGAAGCGGGGCTGCCGCATGACTCGATCCCGGATGATCTGGAGGTGTACCGGCAGGCACTGGATCGGTGGTTGTCGTCTGACCCGGCAGAGATAGCGCCGTTAATCAACGGCATGGCATTATTCCACTCGATACAGGCTTCCGAGATCGGGGAGTTCCACGAATTTGGCGATTATCGATACGGCTTCTATCCTTATGAAATTTTATTCCTCAGACATGTCAGAACCAAACGAGGCCTGCCGGTTCCTGCGCAGGGTGACGATTTTTTAATGAATACCCCGGAAGCCAAAATGGAGTTTGCCAGTCCCGAGCCTTACCCGGAGCGGGACCCCATGCTGCGTATGATCGACAATTTTTATCGCCGGCATTACCCCGAATATATTCCGAACCAACATGGGGAACTGTTTCAATCGTCATAATTATAAATCCTACATTCATTTTCCAAGGAGGACATACATATGTCATTACAAGCCATCATCCCGCTCATTTTTGAAGGGAATCAGGAGCTATTAAGCAACCCGGATATCCTGTACGACTACACCGATCTGGTGGATTACGGGTTTCAAACGAAGCAGTTCCTTTATCTCGACCATCGCGGGGAAGAGGATCAAGAGATTGTGAATTTTATTCTGGACTATGAATTTGCCCACCACCTTGATTTGGCATCCGAGGAGGAGCTCGAGGAACTGGGAAAATTCGAATACGAGTACGTCCCGGAAAAGATCAAAGAAGTCAACAAGCTGATTTCTCCAAAAGGATACGGCTTGTTCTCTTATCCTACCGGCGGCGATTTCTGCGCCCTGTTCATCGCCAAGCTGGAGCATAAGCCTAAATTGCTGGAAGTCGAGATCGAGGACGACGAATGGCTGCCGCTCGAAGCCCGGTACATTCAGTACTATGAATAACATCTATCTGAGTACCCGATTGGATGGATTTCGTTTTGCCTTGTCCGGATCCCATCCGCCCATTAACGGGATTTTCTCCCGCTAATAGGATGCCAAAGCAGCAGGAGAGACGAAATACCTGGAATATCCCCCGTTAATTTGCCTGAAATTGCGAATATAGGCGGTTGACCCCCGAAATAGCTGGAGCTTTTCCAGCTAAATCATATCCACGGGCCAAGCGCGATAAATTACCGGGAGGTTTTCCCGTTAATGTTATTGAACGAGGGGGGCTGACTACGATGAATGAAAGCCTGAAAAGAAATATAAATAAGTTAAAAACACAACTCGCCTCTAACCCGGACAGCATCCTCATCGGCCAAATTCATGATGGGAATCCCCAGCCGGAGATGGAGGACAAGAACGGAGCCTTGGCGGAATATACTCAATTTTTGCAGGAGTGTGACGGGGCGTCTTTTGGGGAGATCATTCTTTTTCCTGTTCGTGAGCTTTCCCGCAATCAGTTTTATGTGGAGACCTTGGCCGGAGGAACGGAAACGTGGCTCTTTATAGGACACATTCTGTACGAGCCTCTGGTCATCAACAAAACCGATGGAAAGGTATACATGTTCTACGGGGACGAACCTGTGGACTGGCCGGAGGAATGTTTCGGCAGCTTCGATCATTTTCTCATGGACTACGCGTTCGGTAAAAAGTATCTCGATCTCGTACCCGTTGATCTTGAAGATGGATGGGTCAGGCTTATTCGTGAATTGGATGGTTGGACGACGAGGCTGCCGTATTGATCTTTCGCTAGCGCAAAAGTGCTTCATTAAAATTTTCAGAAGAGGTTGCGATATGCAGCCTCTTTATTTTAATTTAGAAGTAGCGAAGGGCCTGAACCGCAAAATCATGTCGGATTGAGTGATTCTATCCTCAATATGAAGGCAAAGGGGTATGCATACCTGTGAAAGTAACCATAAACGACATAGCCAAAGCCGCAAACGTAGCGAAATCGACCGTTTCCAAGGTGCTGAACGATTCGCCCAGCATCCCGCTAGCTACGAAGGAACGCATCCGGGCCATTATGAGGGACATGAATTATATCCCCAGCAGCATGGCAACCGGCTTGGCCAAACGGAAATGCAACAATGTGGCGGTGATGATCGATCTTTCGCGCCGGAACGATTTCTTAAATCAATTTTTCTATAACATTATCGGCGGGATCGAGAGCGTAGTCGGCTCCAAGGGATACGATTTGACGATCTGCAACGTGCCTCAAGAGGACAGCCGGGACTTTCTCCATCGGTACGCGTTAAGCCAGAAGGCGGACGGACTGATTATCGATACTTCAATCCTGGAGAAAACCGCCGCATCCGATTTGCTCGAGGCAAACTCCCCCTTTGTGGTGCTTGGGGCTTGGGGAGAGGAACGCAAATTTCCTTGTGTAGACATCGATAACCGATTGGGCGCGGTAAAAATAACGGAGCATTTGCTTGCGCAGGGCTACCGGCGCATCGCCTTCATCGGCGGCCGGAAGAAGGAGCACTTATTCTCGCAGCGGTTCGCCGGCTATTCCGAGGCGCTGCGTCGGCGGGGCTGCGGCGTCAATCCTTTATGGAGCTTTCCCGAAGGGAGTACCGAAGCGAGCGGTTACGCCGCGGTGGAGAAGATGCTCAGGCTCCCCATTGTTCCCGATGCGATCCTATGTATGAACAATTATGTCGCTTATGGCGCTCTTCGATGCCTGAGGGATCGGGGAATTTCCGTTCCCGATGAGGTGGGCATGGTCACTTTTGACAACGAGCCACTGGCGCCCTACACCTCCCCGCCTTTATCCAGCCTTCACACGGATACTTTCGGACTCGGCGCGAAAGCGGCCGAACTGCTGATGGGACTTATTCAAGATGAGGATACGGCGCCGGAAGAGGCGGCGAAGAGTCGCCAGACTTGGATTGAGCCTCACTTGATCGTGAGAGAATCCAGCGTAAAACCCGGAAGCGCGTTATGATAAAAAAGAAGCTCGACGAGCCTGGGTGGTTCGAAGGGCTTATTTTTATCTCGGGAATAGGACCGAAACGGAAAACCGCACCTGCCGGAGAAATCATTTTTCAAAATATTGAAAAAATATGAAAATTTAGATTGACCCCCAAACGAACAGATGCTATTTTTATTTTAGGAAACCGGTTCCTCCAATTGGAAACACAAAAAGGCCAATCATACATGAGACTCCAGTTTGGTTGCAAGGAGAAACGTTGATTTTAAAGGACAATATTCATTCCTATGGGGGGAGGGAAGAGTTGAATAGAATCAAACTGTAAGCGTTAACATTTTAGTGTGAAAAATGATTTATTGGGCTTCCTCATTCTAAGATAGCGATTCTGATCGAATTGGGAGGGATAGTAGTTGAAGTTCAAGATGATGAGAAAAGGGATCAGCCTGATTGCGGCATTTGCCCTAACGGCGTCATTGTTCTGGGGAATTGCGGGACCTGCCGGGAAAGCCGAAGCCGCTAGACTCGGTTTTGACGAGAACGACACCATCTATCAAATTATGGTCGACCGTTTTCACGATGGCGACAAGTCCAATAATGCGACCGGGGCGATGATTCGCTATGCGGAGAACTCGGAAGAAGATTTCCGCTACATGAAGGGCGGCGACTGGCAGGGCGTGATCGACAAGCTGCCTTATATCAAGGGGATGGGTTATACCGCCATTTGGATTTCCCCCGTGGCCGAGCCGCAGGTGACGAGCCGCGACAACAACGGGACGGGACGGAATACGGCCTATCATGGTTTTAACGTGAAGGACCCCAATAAGGCCAATCCTTATTTCGGCACAAAGGAGAAGCTGAAGGAGTTGGTCGACAGCGCCCACGATCTCGGGATTAAAGTCGTTATCGACGTCGTTCCCAATCATATCGGCGACTACATGTACGGAACCAACAATTACTATGATATTCCCGGCCTGGAGCCGGCCGCGCCTTTCAACAACCCTTCCTGGTATCACCACAACGGCGATATCGACTGGTCCTTGGTGGACGGCAACTACACGCAATGGGCTCAGGATTATATCGAAAATCATGACCTGGCGGGCCTGGACGATATCGACCACGATAATGCGGCCGCCAAGAACGCCATTTTCAAGTCGATAAAAGACTGGTTTGACTATACGGGAGCGGACGGGATGCGCGTGGATGCCGCGAAGCTGATCAAGCCTTCGGTCATTCGCGAATTGGAGCAATATGTCGGGGTGAACTCTTTTGGCGAAAATTTCGACGGTAACGCGGAGTTTGTATCCCGGTGGGTAGGCAGCAACGGCGAATGGGGGATGCTGGATTTCCCGCTGTTCTTCCAGATCCTGAACAGCTTTGCTTACGGCCAGTCCTTCGACACCACCCTCAAGCCCACGTTGGCCCAGGATCACCTGTACAAAGGAAACGAGAATCATATGGTTACCTTCATCGATAACCATGACCGCAACCGTTTCTTGACGGAAGTCGGCGGAAACGTGCAGAAGCTGCAGAATGCGTTGACTTTTATATTCACCGTTCGCGGCGTGCCGGTCGTATTCCAAGGCACGGAGCAGAACAAAGGCAACGGCAACGGTGCCATCATCACGGGCGGCATCGCCGATACGTGGAACCGCTGGTCTATGGTGAAGCGCGACGGCAACGGAAACGTGATCACCGATTATTTTAATCCGAATACGGACACGTACCAGCTTGTAGCCAAGCTGAATAAGCTTCGTCAGGATTATCCGGCGCTCCGCACCGGCAAACAGAGGGAGATGTGGTCGGCTGCCAACCTCTATGCCTTCTCGCGGAAGATCGATTCCGGTGCCCATGCGGGTGATGAAGTCATCGCCGCCTTCAACAACTCGGGGAATTCGATGACCCAGACCATTCCGCTTCGTGCGGAAAGCGCACTGACCGTCGGAACGACATTAACGAATCTGATGAATCCTTCGGAGACGATCACGGTCCAGGCGGGAGGAGTCAGCGGCAAGCAAATCACCATCACCGTCAACGGCAATTCCAATAAAATTTACGCGGTGAAGAAGACGGCTGGGGATACGGAAGCCCCGACCGTTCCGGGGAATGTGAAGGCCGTGTTGAACGGAACTACGGGAGCGGATGTCACTTGGACCGCCTCGACGGATAATGTGGGGGTTACGGGCTATGAGGTTTATCGGAATGGGGCCAAGATTGCGACGGTAACGGGAACCTCATACAGCGATACGGGATTGCAGCCCAATACGACGTATACCTACACGGTCAAAGCAAAGGATGCGGCCGGAAATGCCTCTTCATTCAGCAATGCGGCGACAATCACGACGCCTGGCGGAATTCCGGATACGGAAGCCCCGACTGTTCCGGGAAATGTAACGGCCGCATTGGTGGGCTCCACGGGGGCTCAGATCAGTTGGACCGCCTCGACGGATAACGTAGGGGTAACCGGGTATGAGGTTTATAGAGATGATGTTTTATTGACAACAGTAACGACAACATCCTATCAGGACACGAACTTGCAGCCGAATACGACTTACGCCTATACCGTAAAGGCCAAGGATGCAGCGGGGAATGTATCCGGGCCGAGCGATCCGGCCACCGTAACGACACCGCAGGGGAGTACCGTAACGATCTATTACAAAACCTCGTTCGCAACCCCCTATATTCACTTCAAAATAGACGGACAGAACGATTGGACGACATTACCGGGCGTGGCGATGACACCGGCGGCCCAGCCCGGCTACTATACGGTCAGTCTGCCCGTGGGAACGTCAACCGGAATAACGGCCGCCTTCAATAACGGCAGCGGAACCTGGGACAACAATAGCGGCAACAATTATCGTTTCTCCACGGGCACTTGGACGTTGGTGAACGGCAATATTGCCGAAGGCGAGCCGCAGACGGACGGCCTGACCTTTACCGTCAATGTCCCATCCGACACCACGGAAAGCGATACGGTATATATCGCAGGGGATTTCAACGGGTGGAATCCGGCGGACCCGGCCTACCAGCTCACTCGCCAAGCGGATGGAACCTATACGATCAAGCTTGATTTGGCGGCGGGCACGACGATTTCGTACAAGTTCACACGCGGAAGCTGGGCTTCCGTCGAAGCGAACAGTAACGGCAGCGACATCGGCAACCGCACGAAGACCACCGCCGGCGGTGGAGAATCGGTTACGGCTACCGTGCAGCGCTGGAAGGATCGCTAAGCGATCGGACTCGCATAAATCCGCTTGTGGAGGAAGTCCCGTACCATAGTGCCGGTGCGGGGCTTCTTCAGTTTCCGGTGGTTCCGTTCCCGCTCTTTACTCGGCATAAGTCAGGTGTCGTGCCTTACGGCTCACATTTCGTTCTGATACTTGTTCATATAATAAAGCCCGATGACGGTATGGGCCAGAAAAACGGCGACAATCGCCAACGTGACCCATAAAGGGGCCGAAATGATGATCGACAAGTAAGCAATGCCCATAATGAGCCATTGGGTGATGTCGCCGGCTTTTGCTTTGGCCCGATAGCGTATCATCGTGTTCCGCTCGTCTTTGAGTTCGATTTCCGTCTGCTTCGCATGTTCGGGGTGTTTAAATTCAAACCGTTTCATATAGAGCTGAGCTACGCCCATCCCGAACAACCCGGCCCCAACCCCGAGCAGTACCCCGGAGACGGTTTTCACTTCCTCACTTTTGAAAAAGAAGCTGGCCGCAATGCAGCAAATGCCTGCGATCAGGGCGGCTATATATATCGGTGTGTTTCTTTTCATGATGACTCCTCCTCGTAAATGAAGATCTCCTCTATGCTCATTCCAAAGTAACGGGCGATTTTGAAGGCCAGCATGATCGACGGATTGTACCTCCCGTTTTCCAGCGAGCCGATCGTCTGCCGCGATACCCTGAGCGCTTCAGCGAGTTCTTCCTGCTTAATTCCACGCTGTTTACGTATTTCTTCCAGTTTGTTTTTCAGGGCGATCACCTCTAGAACATTTTCAATGGAAAGTTAACTTTACATAAAAAATAACATCCCCTTCTGTTAATGTCAAGCAAGCTTTCCATAACCCTCCTTAGCCTTTATCAAATTTGGCGCAAATTAAAACCTGCCTCGTTCCATCGACATGGCGGGTTGAAATAAAAGGATGTCCCTCTAGTCTATACGCTTCTCTCCTTCAATCGGAGTTAATTTGACCCTGTCGAAGTCCTTGGAGGAGGTATTCGTTACGCTTACGGTTTTCGTCTTCGGGTCCCAGTCCGCTTTGCCAGCAAGCATAAAACCGCCCGCAACTTTTTCATCATTCGTACGCTCCTTATTGGGAAATTTAGTATACTACTTCTTAGGCGCAAAAAATACGAACTTTGTCGCGGATCCTATCACACCTGTTGGGAGGTGACGGAATGAGCTTGGTAATCTATCATGGGCCTATCGATGAACGGACGGTAAACCCCGATGATGAATTCTTAAAAGAGATCATCCTGCGCTCATCACCCGACTACTGGTTGCGGGGAAGCGGGGATTCGTGTCTTGAAATCGATGGAATGGATGAACGTATGATCTTTTTTTACGATGAACCGTTTGGCTTTCTGATCCTGCGTCATCCCGATTACCTGGTCCCTTATCGTGAATGCGGCGACTTTGAGGTTGTGGAGCACCGGGTGGGCGGGGAGCCGATGCGAATCCCCAGCTGTTGTTATGTCGGGAGAGCCGAGGCTTACGAGATATTGCTTTATTTTGCCCGGGAAAAGGAAGCGCCTCCTCATGTAAATTGGGTAGATCTTTATGAGATCGAATTTGATCATGGCTTTTAGACTGTGATTGGACGGGGCAATGAATTTAATTTAGGAATGGAGAGAGACGGATGATTTCACCGCAAGCGTTTTTGGACAAGTGGAACAGTGAGATTTACGGGTTGGTTCAATATGACGAATCTAGTTTGCAGCCGTTCATTTTACCTGAGGAGACCCGGAATTTTCTGCTTCAAGCCGGTTTGCCCGAATCGGCTCCGCCGTTTCTCACGTTCGAGTCATCGGCCGAGGGAGGGGGAGTCCGGTTAACACAATATAATGACCAATTGGACGAGGCTTACGAGCGGTACATCTATCTGGGATTTACGGGGAGCGGCTCCCCGGTGTGTATCGATGAATCCAATGGCGAGGTTGTTTTTATAGATGGGGATAATGAGAATGCGAGGGTATTTATGAACAGCTCCATTCCGCAGCTCGCGGAATCGTTATTGGTGTACGTGGAATTTATCAATAAAGTAAATACCATCAACGGAAGGGGCGCCTACCTTGACAAAAATGCCCCTAAAGAAAGCCTGGATTGGGTTTGCGATCGTCTTCGTCAAGTGGATCAAGCGTGTTTAATAGAGGGGGGATTCTGGGAAGAGGAACTTGCGGGCTTTAGGAAGTAAGGAAATCCCCCCCTACTTAGAATTCCTGCAAATCTGCAGGTTTTTTTCCTGCCCGGAACGGAAATTTCAAAATTCCTGCAAATCTGCAGGAATTTTCGACGAAATAGGCTCATATCTCGGAAATCGCTAGAAATACCTGCAGATTTGCATCTTTTTTCGCATACGCTCCTAAATCGGTCAAAAATACCTGTAGATTTGCATCTTTTTGGAGTTGGAAGTGTTGGATAGTGCGGGAATGTTGAAAGTACGCGCGCTCGTCACCTTGATAGCCGTGGGCTTTACGCCCGCTTCGCCAGTTTATAAACCTTTTCATATAGGACTTCTTTATACAAACTAAACGCCGCCTCTGTGAGCGGTTCCGGGTAGCTCATGATTTGAAGCGGCAAATCGGGTTGCCCCTCCTGAAGCGGGGGCTGTACGTATTCAAACGGATTGAGGCAAAAGCCCAACCGCTCGTAAAAGCCGATTCTCCGCTGCGCCAGCTCCGTGTCGGGCGGCTCCACTTCCAGCAGGATCGGTTTGGGAGACTCTCCGATATAGGCCTCCATTAATTTTCGACCCAGGCCGCCTCCCCGGATGGCCGAATCCACGGCGATATGCTCCACAAAGCGAAACGACGAGAACTCCCAGACGGCCATGAAGGCGATGATTCGGTTTTGTTCAGTCCTTTCCGTGATGAGGCGGTAATGCGGATCGGCCAGCAAGTTCTTTTGCCCGGCATAGGTTCTTCGTTCGCTTTCCGGAAAAGAAGCCTCCATGATGGCGAAAATTTGATCAAATACGTCATGCGTCATCGTTAACAAACTTCCTTTTCTACATGGTTGTTGTCTTTATTATACCCATTTCATTTCCCTCCCGCCGTAATCGCCTCCCTTTGAAGCCGGGCGGGTGGATAAGGGCCATTTGCGGCGCTATTTTGTCGAATTTGTCCCTTCGGTGAGAAATAGCGGTCATTTGAGGCCTTATTTTAGGAAAAATCGGTCCGAAACCTGATTTTGGGACCCGTATCAGTGAAATAAGGCCCTTTTTGGCCGCTATTTTCCCCGAAAACGCAAATCGGGGCGAAATAACGGCCCAAAAGGCCGTTATTATAACGGGGGGCAAGCGAGATCGCGGATCGGCGGGATGGTGTCAGGTTTAATGCAACCCCTAGTGTAGTTCGGGCCGCTATTCTAACGTCAGCTTCGTAAAATAAAGTCCCATACGTCCGTTAATTCGCGGAAAGTCGTCTTTTTCGACAAAATCACGCCCCTACAGCTGCTTATTGCCTGATTCGTCAGTATGCACCAAATGTCTTAATGCCACGGATGCGCCAATGCCGCGAATGTAGCGAATGCCACGGATGCCACGGATGCGGCCAATGCCACGGATGCCACCAACGCCACCAACGCCACCAACGCCGCGAATGTGCCAATACCACCCTTCCGCCGCGCTACCGTCTTTGTTGGGTCCTGCCGTTTGTGATAAAATGGCGTTATGCTATGAGAACCGATAAATAAAAAGAACAGAGTCGTAAAAGCGGAATGGAGGAGTACTGTTGAAGTTGAAGTATAAATTGCTGGCGCTGGATATGGACGGAACGCTGTTGAACGATAACCACCAAATTTCGCCGGAGACGGAAAAATGGATTCATCGTGCGGCGGAAGCCGGGGTTCATGTTTGTTTCTCCACGGGGAGAGGTTACGACGAAGCCGCGCCGTTCGGCAAGCAGTTGGGTCTCAATACGCCGATGATCACGGTGAACGGGAGCGAAGTCTGGAAATCGCCGACCGAATTATATCGTCGGGAGCTGCTAGATAAAGCGCTGATCGCCAACATGCACGCGATCGCGGTGGAGTATGGCGTGTGGTTCTGGGCTTATGCCGTGGAAGGCAGCTATAACGAGAAAAATTGGGACCCGGCGCTGCTGGATCTCAACCAGTGGATGAAATTCGGGTACCATACGGAAGACGACGCGATTCGCCACGACATTATCGTGCGGTTGCAGGACCTGGGCGGATTGGAAATTACCAACTCCTCCCCGTACAATTTGGAGATCAATCCGGCCGGAGTGAATAAAGCCACCGGCATTCGGATCGTATGCGATCTGCTGGGACTGGAGATGTCGGAGACCGTGGCGATCGGCGACAGCCTGAACGACCTGGCGGCCATTCAGGCGGCCGGGCTCGGCGTAGCGATGGGCAACGCGCAGCTTGCGGTCAAGGAGAACGCGGACGTCGTCACCGCTTCGAATAATGACGATGGCATCGCCTGGATTATCCGCGACTATATTTTGACGGAGGAGTGAGCGTAAAGGATGGCTGTGCTCGGTTGGATTTTGGTCATCGCCCTGTTTGTCATCGGCATGGCCGGGGCGGTGTATCCCGTATTGCCGGGGGTCCTCGCCGTATACTTTGCTTTTTTCGTCTACGGGTGGTTCTTCTCGTTCGAGCCGTTCGGCTGGCTGTTCTGGACCATCCAAACCCTGATCGTCGTGGCGCTGCTGATCGCGGACTATGCGGTCGGGGCCTGGGGCGTCAAAAAGTTCGGCGGCAGCAAGCTTTCCGTCTGGCTTAGCACGATCGGCATTATCGTCGGCCCGTTTCTGATTCCCGCGTTCGGGCTGATTCTGGGGCCTTTGCTGGGCGCCATGATCGGGGAGCTGATCAGAGGGGAGTCGCCCAAGCAGGCTTTTAAAGTCGGGGTGGGCTCCGTCGTCGGCCTGTTCAGCAGCATCGTCGTCAAAATCGTGCTCCAATTGGCCATGATCATCATTTTCTTTATCTGGGTCATTTCGTTCTAGAAAGAAGGCGTTTTGGTTGTCGAAGAAAGAGTCTTTTATAAAAGGCACGCTGATTCTGGCCGGGGCCGCCCTGATCGCCAGGCTGCTCGGGCTGTTTCAGCGCGTTCCGCTGGAGCATATTCTGGGCGATGTCGGGAATGCCGTTTATGGTCAGGCTAACACGGCTTACTTTATGCTGCTTACCCTGGCGACGGCGGGCATTCCCAGCACCCTCAGTAAAATGGTGTCCGAACGCCATGCGCTGGACCGTCCCGAAGAAGCCGGCCGGGTCTATCAGGCGGCCCTGATTTTCGCCGCATTTGCCGGTGTAGTGATGTTTACTCTACTGTATGTGATGGCACCTTATTATGCCGCCTTGACGAAATTGCCGGAATCGGCCGTGGCGATTCGCGCCTTGGCGCCGGCGCTCCTGCTTTTCCCGCTGATCGCGATTATCCGGGGTTATTTGCAGGGCCGCAACATTATGATCGCGGGCGGGGTATCCCAGGTTATCGAGCAGATCGTCCGCGTCATCACAGGGATTCTTCTGGCGTTCTTGTTCTACCATTGGGGCTTTTCCGGGGAGAAAATCGCCGCCGGCGCGACGTTTGGCGCGGTTCTCGGCGGAGTTGCCGCCCTGATCGTCATGATCTATTTCAACGCGAAGGTGCGGAAGAGCGACCGCGCGGAACGCCTCGTTTCCAAGGAAGCGCGGGAGAATCGGCTGCCGCTGTCCCGGATCTACAAAGAGATTTTCAAGCTGTCGATTCCGATCGTACTGACGGCGCTGGCCGTGCCGGCCGTGAACTTTATCGACACCTCGATTCTTAAGCCTTTGCTGAACGGTCAACTGGGTGCGGAAGAAGCGACGAATGTTCTCGCCATCCTCAGCGCGCGGGCGCAAATGATCGCGGGCATTCCGCCGATCCTGGCCATCGCGCTGAGCCAGTCCCTTGTGCCGATCATCTCGGCGGCGTATGCCCGCGGAGACAGCGAGCACTTGAAAAGACAGGTGACGCTGGCGATGCGCGTGTCTATCCTGACGGGGATGCCGATTATCCTGGCCCTCAGCACCGCCGCTTATTCCGTCAACGGCCTGCTGTTCAGTACGCGGGACGGCAGCAGCATCGTGGCGCTGCTGACATTGATGACCATCTTCCAGATTACGATGATGACCAGTAACTCGATTCTGCTCGGCATCAGCAAAGCGAACCTGTCGATGGTTCATGTCATGATCGGGATTGCCGTAAAACTCGCCGCCAGCTATGCGCTGGCTCCATTCTGGGGTATTTACGGCATCATCCTTGCCACGGGACTCGGCTTCTTCCTGATTACGCTCTTGAATGTCCGGGCGATGAAGAAGATCGTGCCGTTCTCCATTATGGGCAGCCGCTGGACGGGCTTCCTGCCGACCCTGGTCGTGCTGGCGGCCGTCGGCTACGGGCTGAACCAGGCCGGCATACAAATGGTTTCGATCCTGCCCGACCGGGTGGCCTTCTTCCTGACCTGCGCGATCGTCGGTCTCGCCGTAGTGGCGCTGTATCCGGTCATGCTGGTGCTGCTGCGGGTGGTCCGCCGGGACGAGCTGTCCAGCTATCCCGGCCCGCTGCGCAAGCTGCTGTCGCCGCTGATGCGGCTGCAGCGCCAAGGGCGCGCCGGGTCCGCGGACTAAGCATCCGCGGACGGGCGGGGGCGGGGGGCCGCACAGCCGTTTGGCTAGTGCGGCCTTTCGTTCGGGTCGCCCGCCGCGTCATGCGCGAGGGCGACCTTGAGAATGCCGCCGCGATGTTCGCGACTGATGTCGCACAGAAACGGCGGCTGCGGCGCGCTGATGGCGTTCAGCGCGCTCGTGTCCCTGAGCCAATCCTCACGGGAAATTGGCTCATAGGGCGTGTCGCCCCAAGCGTCGAGCAGCTTGGGGCTGTAAAGACGCCGGCCGGGCGGCAGCGCCCCGCCGGCCAGAAGCGCTGACCCCTGCGCCGCGGAGGTCAGCGCTTCTTCTCTATTGGCCGTGAAGCATTCCGGCCAATAGTCCGCGCGCGAGCCGCTGTGCGGCACGCGCGCGGCGAAGCGCTCCGCGCCGCGGCGCACGGCGCGCAGGCCCATCAGCATCGCGTACAGGCTTTTGCCTAACGCGATGCGGTCCGCGAGGCCGCTGAAGTCGGACACGACGCGCCCGGCCAGCCGGCGCACCGCTTCCGCTCCCATCTCCCGGCGGCCCTCCCCGTCGTCTTCTTCCAGGAGCGGGAAGACGACCTGGTTCAACCCGGCCAGACTGTTCACATGGAAGGCCGGCTGCCCGGTGACATGCTTGCGGTAGAACGGATGGCGGATGACCCGTTTCTCAATGTAATTCTGCTCGTTGACAATCAGACCGACCGTCAAGAGCGCGCTCCCCCGGTCGATCCAGAACCGTTCCCAGAACGGCCGCATAAACCGGGATACATGAAAATAAGGAAGCAGGTGAAAATGGCTGGCCCCCAGCTCCCGGCTTTTCATATAGAGCAGGAGCTGCGGATAGGCATCCTGAAAAATCAACGCATTGCTCCGCTCCAAGAAACGGTAATAGGACCGCTTCCGCTGCTCGTCCAACAGATCGGCCGCACGCCCTCGCAAATCCGTCATATTCCAGCCGGCATTCCGGGATACCATATGGGCGAGAAACGCCCAATGCAGCTCCGGATAGGCCTGATAGCAGGCAAGGTAAGCTTCGGTGCGGGTGATATTGCTGATGCCGGCCCGTCCGGTCTCCTGAGCGATCTCCTCCGCGAGCGCCCGGTCCGCTTCGCTCCATTCGCTCTCCTGCCCGGCCCGGTCGGCCGGTCCGCGGCGCAGCAGCTCCTCGATCTCCCCGGCGACGGTCCGGGCCGCGATTTCGTTCCAGCCGAGCGGAATCCGCTCTTCCCGCATCCGGCTGGAGTCGGCAATCCCGGCCGCTTTGCCTTTGACCGCCTCGCCGATCGCCGACGGCAGCCGGCGGATAAACTCCATGATCCCCGGGGCCTTGAACGGTCTGTCCGGGTCTCCAGGCAGTTGCTTCATGGGACTCCTCGCTTTCTTGTTCACGTACCTTAAAAAAGCTCTGTTTCCAGTATGGCCATGAAATTTGACTTCCACTCGCGCTTTTGGTTGACTTTACATAGAACGCGAAAAATCCATTTTGAATTGAACCAGGAGGGAAGAAGCATGAAACAGGTGCAAAGTGCTGCCGAATTTCAGGTGAGCATTCAATCGAGAAATCTGGTCGTGGCGGTATTTAAAGCCGACTGGTGCGGGGATTGCAAGTTTATCGATCCGTTTATGCCGGACGTGGAGGAGAAGTACAAGGACCGTTTGACTTTGATCGAAGTCGATGTGGACAAGGTGGGAGATGTCAGTCAGGAACAGAACATTCTGGGCATTCCCAGCTTCGTGGCCTACGCGGACGGTCGGGAATTGGTCCGCTTCGTCAACAAGCTGCGCAAATCGCGGGAAGAAATCGAAGATTTCCTGAACAAGGCGATCGATGTCTACCGTACCCTGAACGATACGGCGGAACGAAAAGAAGAATAAGCGACTTAAATGAAATGCGGAATATCACAAACCCCCGGGAAAATAACCGGGGGTTTGCTTGTTTGGTGAACAATCTGTAACAGACCTCTATGATTCCACCCGCCCTTTCGGGTATAATGGGTATGATTTGTACACGGAAGTCTAAAGTGTGTTCGCTTGTGTTTAACTCCAATACGATCTAGCGGGTGAGAAGCCTTGAATACGAAACAATTGAAATGGCTCAGCTACATCTCCTGCCTGGTGATGTTTCTGGCCACCCTGGGCGGAAGCGTCGTGACCAAGACGGAATCGGGGCTGGGCTGCGGCAACGAATGGCCTTTATGTCACGGTAAGTTTGTCCCGGCCCATACGATCGCTTCGCTGATCGAATACTCGCACCGCGCGGTGAGCGGGGCGGCGGGTCTCTTGTCCGTAGCCGCATTCGTGGCTTTCTGGCTTTACCGTAAACAGCGGCGGGATTTGCAGTTTTACGCCTTCCTCGCGCTCGTCTTTGTTATGGTGCAGGCGTTTATGGGAGCGATGGCGGTAATTTATCCGACCTCTTCGCCCGTGATGGCCCTGCATTTCGGCTTTTCGCTGATCGCGTTCGCCAGCTCCGTGATGCTCGTGCTGGGGATCCGCGAGGACGAAACGCGGGAGAAGCAGGGAAAATCGGCGCCAAACTATACCGTGTCGCGGCGGTTCCGCAATTTTACGTGGTTCACCACCGCCTACACGTATATCGTGGTGTATATCGGCGCCTATGTCAGCCATACCGATTCGGCCGGGGGCTGCTCGGGTTGGCCCCTCTGTAACGGCGCGTTGATTCCCGAGCTCTCGGGCGGTGTTGGAATCGCCTTCATTCACCGGGTGGCCGCGGCCGTGCTGCTGGTGATGGTCGCCGCGCTGGGCCATATCGCCTTCTGGAAGCATCCCGGCAACAGGGAAATGCGTTCGCTCGGCATTGCGGCGGCCGTGCTGGTCGTGGTGCAGGTGCTGACCGGGGCAAGCATCGTGTTTACGTTGACCAATTACGAGGTCTATTTGTTCACTTCGCTGGCCCATATCCTCGTTTTGGCCGCGCTTTTCGGGGTGCTCAGCTATATGAGCGTCCGAACGTGGCAACTGGCCGGCAGCCGAAAGACCAGGGAAGCCGGGGATCCGAACAACGATTTGGGCTCGGCCTCAACAGTCCACCGGAATGCCCCGTAATTCATCTTCCGCTTGGGATGAACGGTTGCGGGGGAGGGAAAAGATATAATCTACAGGTCAAGAGAACCTCATGTTTTCTCTGGACATGCTCGGGAACAACGATAGAAGCGGGGGATTATGAATGCTGCGAAGCTTGCTGGGCGAACCACCAAGGGAAAATGAGGGATTGCTCGCCAATACGATGAACGCCATGCTGCAGACGACGAAGCTGCTGCAAAAACAGACGGAGCTTTCCAAAGATCCGACGCATGACTTTCGGAAGCTGGAAATCTGGACGCTGGGGCTGATCTCTTCTCTGGATGAGCTGGAGCAGTGCTTGCACGCGGCCGGTTTTTTCCGCCGCAAAGTACGGCATAACTTTGTGGAGGACATGGATCCCGCCGAACGGAGCGACTACGCGCGATATGTTTTCTTTTATAAAGACGGATTTATTCGCGTGTTTTCCACTTTGGACAAGCTGGGAACGGTGCTGAACGAGCTGTATGACCTGAAAACGTCCAAGGTGAAGGCGCATTTTTCCTATTTCACGGTGCTGCGGCAGTTCCGATATTTAAAGGTGCATCCCGACCTCGGCAACCGGCTGGTCGCCATTAAAGAAAGGCATAAGGAAGCCATGGCCGTGCTGAGAAAGCGCAGAAACACGGAGATTCACTATATGAACTCGGAAATGCAGGATGATCTATGGCAGCGGCACCAGGCCCTTCACGGCAAAATCGAGCTTGAAGACCTGGACCGGCATCTCCGCGATTTGGAGAACGGGTACCTTATGGTGTGCGAGACGCTGGAAACGGTGTTCAACTACACCAATGAGCGCTGGAAAAAAGTCTCGGCCAAGTAGCGGGAAGGCTGGAAAATCTTTTTTCTATTTTTCCTTTGACAAAAGTACGGAAAGCTTCTATACTCAAAAATAGTTTCAGGATCTTACAGCAAATGTTCATCCTTAATTTCATATTTTTCTTATCGAGAGAGGCGGAGGGAAAGGCCCGATGAAGCCCAGCAACCGATTCGTACCCGGCAGTAAGACGCATCCTTAGCGCAGCCGCGGGCGAGTGTCATGGTGCTAAATCCTTCAAAACCGTGCATGATATGCATGAGACGGTTTTGGCAGATGAGAAGGCATTGTCTTTACGTAAAGAGAGCCCTCGGAATCTGTCGGGCTCTTTTATTTTTTATCTTTTTATTATGAAACTTCGAGAGCGGGAGGCTAATCGGTTTGATCGAACTCAAACAGTTGACTAAAATATACGGCACCAAGAGAAAGACGACCACCGCCTTGTCCGGCTTGAACCTGAAGGTGAACAAGGGGGAAATCTTCGGGGTCATCGGGCACTCCGGGGCGGGTAAGAGTACGCTCATCCGCTGCATCAATTTGCTCGAACGGCCGACGGAAGGCGAGGTCTGGGTCGGCGGTGTCGACCTGACCAAGCTGGGCAAGCGGGAATTGCAGCAGAAGCGCCGTAAAATCGGAATGATCTTTCAGCATTTCAACCTGCTGTCTTCCGCCACGGTTTACGACAATGTCGCTTTTCCGCTCACGCTGATCGGGACGCCGAAGGCGGAGATCCAGAAAAAAGTGGATGAGCTGCTTGCTTTGGTCGGGTTGGAGGCGCACCGGGGGAAATACCCCGCCCAGCTGTCCGGCGGACAGAAGCAGCGTGTCGGTATCGCCCGGGCTCTGGCCAGCGATCCGGATGTTCTGCTCTGCGACGAGGCGACCTCCGCGCTGGACCCGCAGACTACGGACTCGATCCTGCGCCTGCTGCTGGACATCAATCGGAAATTCGGGCTCACCATCCTGCTCATTACGCATGAGATGCATGTTATTCAAAGCATCTGCGACCGGGTGGCGGTCATCCACCAGGGCGGTATCGTCGAGGAAGGGCCGGTGACCGAAGTGTTCCTCAAGCCGCGGCATTTTGTAACCCGGGAGTTTATCAACCGGGACGCAACCGGCGGCGAGGGCGAGGAAGGATTGAAGCTCGCCGGCTCCGTTCCTCATCCGGCCTGGTCGAAGCTGGTGAAGATCACCTTCCTCGGCGCGAAGACGTACGAATCGGTGCTGTCGCAGGTGGTCCGGGAAACCGGGGTCAACTTCGCGATTTTGCAGGGAACGATCTCGACGATCAAAGATGTGCCGTACGGCAAGCTCACCGTTTCCTTCGAGGGGGACGACGGGCAGGTGGAACGTACGCTGTCCCTGCTTAAAGAACGGGATCTTGATGTGGAGGTGATCGGGTAATGTGGGGCTTGGACTTTTCCAAAATCGACTGGTCCGAAATGGGCACGGCGTCCACGGACACGCTGCAAATGATGGGTTACGCCACCCTGTTCACGTTCCTGATCGGGCTGCCGCTCGGGGTGCTGTTGTACAGTTTTTCGCGATCGGCTTCGCCGGTTCTCGGCTGGGTGTACCGGATTCTGTCGCTCATCGTGAACATTATCCGCTCGGTGCCGTTCATCATCCTGATCGTCGCACTGATTCCGCTGACGCGGGCGATCATGGGCGTTTCCTCCGGGGTGGAAGGCACGATTCCGCCGCTCGTGATCGGAGCCGCTCCGTTCTTCGCCCGGCTGGTGGAGACGGCGCTCCGCGAGGTGGACCGCGGGGTAATCGAAGCCTCGCATGCCATGGGCGCGACGAGCTTCCAGGTGATCCGCAAGGTCCTGCTGCCGGAATCGCTGCCCGGCCTGATCGCCGGGATGACGATTACCGCGGTGACGCTCGTATCCTACACGGCGATGTCCGGGATGGTCGGCGGCGGGGGGCTCGGTGACCTGGCGATCCGATACGGTTATTACCGCTACGAGAAGGAAGTCATGATCGTCTCCGTAATTTTCATGGTCGTCCTGGTGCAGGTGCTGCAAATGCTGGGCGACCGGCTGGTGATTTATTTTACCCGGAAATAAGGAACATTAAATATAGATTCATCCTTATTCAAAAACATTTTGGGAGGTCATACTGTGATGAAGAAATGGACATTTTCGCTGCTGACGCTGGCTTTGGTGCTGGTTTTGGCAGCCTGCGGAAACAACGCGGCCAAGAACGACGCCGCTGCCGGCAACGGGGGCAACGCACCCGCGGCGGACAAAGGGGCGGAGAACACTCCGGCGGCTTCCGAGCCGGTCAAACTGGTGGTTGGCGCTACCGTGCCTCATGCCGACATTCTGAAATTCGTCGCGCCTAAGCTGAAAGAAGAAGGCGTTGAGCTCGAAGTCAGAGAATTCACCGACTATGTGCAACCGAACGTGCAAGTTTTCGAGAAGCAGCTGGATGCGAACTATTTCCAACATCAGCCGTACCTGGACGAGCAAAACAAACAAAACAACTTTAACCTCGTTCCGGTCGTAGGCGTTCACGTTGAACCTTTCGGCGCTTACTCCAAAACGCTGAAATCGGCCGACGAAATCAAGGACGGCGCCAAAGTGGCGATCCCGAACGACCCGACGAACGGCGGACGCGCGCTGCTGCTGCTTCAAAAGCAAGGCTTGATCAAGCTGAAAGAAGAAGCGGGCATCACGGCGACGAAAGCGGATATCGTGGAAAATCCGAAGAACCTGAAGTTCCAGGAAGCGGATGCGGCTATGCTGCCTCGCCAACTGGAAGAAGTGGACCTGGCGCTGATCAACACGAACTATGCGCTTGAAGCCGGGCTTAACCCGATGACCGACGCGCTCTTCATCGAGGACAAAGATTCGCCGTACACCAACATTCTGGTATCCCGTCCGGACAACAAAGATTCCGAAGCCATCCAAAAATTGGCCAAGGCGCTGACTTCGCCGGATGTGAAGAAATTTATCGAAGACACCTATAAAGGCGCTTTGGTTCCTGTATTCTAATAAAAAAGCTTTAGCTTCGTCCCGCTGCCATCCGGCAGCGGATTTTTTGTTGCAGCTGAGCTTTGGGGGGCGGGCCGACCAGTGCGATAGCGGCGTTTTGAGGCGCTATTTTGTCGAATTTGGCTCTTTGGCGTGAAATAGCGGTCTTTTGGGGCCTTATTTTAGAGAAAGTCGGGCCGAAACCTGATTTTGGGACCCCCATCAATGAAATAAGGCCCTTTTTGGCCGCTATTTTTCCCGAAAACGCAAATCGGGGCGAAATAGCGGCCCAAAAGGCCGTTATTCGGCGGGCGGCTGGAAAAGCTAGAAGCTGCGGGTATCAGACCCAGTTCGTCACGCCGCCGCTGAAATCGGCGAATAAATCCCATTAAGGCCGGCAATGTTAGCACCCATATCAGTTTTAATGCACCGCTAGTGCCGGTTCAGGTCACATTCCCCGGTTTGTGGGAACGGTGCAAATCTTTTATACTGAAATGGAAGGCCTTACGTGAGGAGGAAACGACGTTGGTGGGAAAAGTCGCCCTGATTACGGGCAGTGCGAAAGGGCTGGGGAAGAAGACCGCCCTGATGCTGGCAGAGCAGGGATGCCATATCGCGCTGAACTATGTACATAGCGAGGCGGAGGCGGAAGCGCTTCGTACCGAAATCGCAGCGACGGGAGTGCGCTGTATTGCCGTGAGGGCCGATGTCTCCCGGCGGGAGGAGATCGAGGCGCTGGTGGAAGAAATCCGCGGCTCGCTGGGTCCGGTCGATATTCTGGTGAATAACGCCGGGCCGTTTATCCGGGAGCGCAAGCTGTTTGCGGACTATAGCCAGCAGGAGATTCTGGCCATGATCGACGGCAATCTGGTCGGCACGATGCTGCTGGACCATCTCGTGCTGCCGGACATGCGGAGAAAAGGCTGGGGGCGGATCATTCATTTCGGCTTCGGTCACGCCGCGGAATCGCGGGCTTGGCCGCATCGTGCGGTCTACGCCGCCGCCAAAACCGGGCTGGTCTCCTTCACCAAGACGCTGGCGGTGGAAGAGGCTTCGTTCGGCATTACGGTGAATATGGTCTGTCCCGGGGACATCCGGGGCCGGAACAAGGAGATTTCCATCCGGGAAGCGCGCGGATTATCCGACGGGGAAACCCCGCTGGGCCGCCCGGGGAGCGGCGAGGATATCGCGCGGGTGATCTCGTTTCTCTGCCATCATGACTCCGATTTCATTACCGGCAACATTATGGACATCTCCGGGGGCCTGGACCCGATTCGGCCTTGGGTGAAGCCCTCCTGACACCCCTTCCATATACCATAAAAAAAACACGGTCTCGCCGGATACTCCGGGGGACCGTGTTTTATGTTTGCGTTGTATATCATTAAAATACTTGTACGACCTCTTGCACGCCTTCCACTTCTTCAAACAGGGCGCGTTCGATCCCTGCTTTGAGGGTAATGGTAGAGCTTGGGCAGCTGCCGCAGGCCCCCATCAGTTTCAGCTTCACGATACCGTCTTCCACGTCAACCAGTTCGACGTCACCGCCGTCGCGCTGCAGGAAGGGGCGCAGTTTATCCAAAACTTCCAGAACTTCGTCATACAATTTATCTTGTACGTTCTCACTCATGGTTTTCAACTCCTTTCCTTTCCTATATATTATATTACAAAAAACTTTAAATTTAAATGCTTCGCTGACGGGGAGGACCAGCTTGAAACATATTGTTGAATTTTGTGCGAACAACGCCGCCTTCGGCACCGATCAAATCATGAACCGGCTGAAGGAGGAGCAGCACTGTGAAGTTTATGAATACGGCTGCCTTACGGGGTGCGGCATGTGTTATATGTCCCCATACTGTCTGCTCGACGGGGAAACCGTTGAAGCGGAGACGGCCGAAGGGCTGTATCGGCGAATCATAGAACTCATCGCCGAGATGGATGGGAACGCGGAATGAGCCGCCCCGATAATCAACCCAATCATCAGCCTATTCATCAGCCTCAGCCCCAATGATGCTTCGATTTCCAGAGCACGCCGCTCTTCAACAGCCGCGGCACCCGGCCGGTCACCTGGGTTTTGCCCATCAGGCCGAATCCGGCCTTCTTGCCGAGCGAGCCGAGCGTGCCCCGCAGCTTAATTGGCTGCAGTTTCGGCGTCTCGCCGCGCCAAAGCGCGGTGAGGACTTCCGCGATCTGGTGCCCCTGGCTTCCGGCCGCCTGAGCGCTGGGAGCGAACGGGAGGCTGGCGCAGTCGCCGCAGACGAATACCTCCGGGTAATCGGGAATCTGATGGTACGGGTTGATGACGACCCGGCCCTGCCGGTCCTTGGGCACGTTCAAGTTCTGAACGAGCTCCACCGGGCGGATTCCCGCGGTCCAGACGGTGACATCGGACGCAATGTCTCCGCCTTCGTAATGAATCACGCCCTGCTCCAGAGAAGTAATCGAAATATGAGAGCGGGTCTCGACCTCATGTTCGTGGAACCAGTTGGTCACATAGGCGGACACTTTTTGCGGGAAGGCCGACAGCAGACGCGCCCCCCGGTCGATGAGGGCGATATTCAGATCGGGGCGGCTTTCCCGCAGTTCGGCGGCGAGCTCGACCCCGCTGAGTCCCCCGCCGACGATGTTGATTTTGCTGTAGGGCTTCGCATTGTTCAAAAGCATGTAGGATTCCCGTACCGAGGCAAAAGACTGGATGCTGCAGGAGAACTCCTTAGCGCCCGGGATATTGTGATAGTTGTCGGTGCAGCCCAGAGCGATGACGAGCTGATCGTAAAACAGCGGTTCCTCCGCCTCGTCCGCAAAATATAGGATCCGCCGATCCAGGTCGATCGAAGCGGCCTCCCCGTATTTCATCGTCAGTCCTTCATGGTGGGGGTAGGGAACGCGAAGTTCATAATCCGATGCCGTTCCGGCCGCCAGCGCGTAATATTCGGTCTTTAAGCTTTGGAACGGGAGCCGATCCACCAGGACGACTCGGACATCCGCCGGAATCCCTCCTTTGAAGAGCTCGTGCACAATCATTGTTCCACCATAGCCGCCACCCAGAATGACAAGTTGTCTCATCGCTATCGTTCCCCTTCTGCCAGGGGGCTTGCCGCCCGCCGTAAAGCCTTTTTTAAATAACTGAACCTCGTATGAGGCTTCTTATTCGTAAACTTCGATTTCGTTATAGAACGTGTCCCGTTCAACCGGGATGCGCCCCGCTCCCTTCACGAGCCAGATTAACTCTTTCCGGGTCAAGCCATCCGGCGTAAGCGCCCCCGCGGCGTGGCTGATTTGCTCCTTCAGAATCGTGCCGTGCACATCGGACGCTCCGAAAGTTAAAGCGACCTGGGTCAACTGTACCCCGATATTGATAAAATAAGCCTTGATATGCTGAATGTTGTCCAGCATCAGCCGGCTGATCGCGATCGTCTTCAAGTCTTCGTACGCCGAGTTCCGGCGCATAATGCCGGCGTTCTTGTTCCGCGGCTGCATGGACAGCGGGATGAACACCATGAAGCCGTTCGTTTCGTCCTGAAGTCCGCGGATTTGCAGCATGTGGCGAATCCGGTCCTCATGCGATTCGATCGATCCGTAAAGCATGGTTGTATGCGTTTTCATTCCCAGTTGGTGCGCTGTCCGGTGAACATCCAGGTACTGGTCGACATTGGCTTTTTCCACTTTCATTTTTTGCCGGTATTGATCGGACAAAATTTCCGCTCCGCCGCCGGTCAGCGTTTTTAAGCCTGCTTTTTGCAGTTCCGTCAGTACTTCTTTGGTACTGAGCCCGCTGATTCGGGTGAAGAACTCGATTTCCGCCGCCGTGTAGGCTTTCAGCGTAATGTCGGGGAATCTCTCGTTCAGGGCTTTGAGGGAGTCGACATAATACTGGAAAGGAACATGCTGGTTATGTCCGCCGACAATATGAAATTCCCGGACGCCAGGGGTAATATGCTGCTCGACATAGGCGACCATTTCTTCGCCCGACAGCGTGTAGGCCCCTTCCTCCCCCTGATCCTTGCGGAAATTGCAGAAGGCGCAGTGGGATTCGCACACATTGGTAAAATACAAGCTCATATTTTCTATGAAATAAACCTTCTTGCCATTCTTGCGCAAGTTGACTTCGTTCGCCAACTGACCAATGGTCAACAAATCGTCGCTTTCATATAGATACACCCCGTCTTCGAGGGTTAAGCGCTCACCTTGTCTTACCTTCTCTACGATTTCGGCCATTCTTTTATCCGTGCTTGGCGTTACTGCAGTGAACATGATAATACCTCCGTTTCCCTGGGGAGAATCCGAACCGCATTCATCCCGGCAGGCTGATTAACCACCTTCCCTATTATAAACCTCGATGGAGAAAGGGACAACAAGCGGAACGGGGATCTTCCAAGTTTGCTGCTATAAAAATCACACCGCTTGAGGGGAACTTCGATGTGGAGTATACTTTTTGTATATAAGGAGGGTTGATTATGATTGAAATCTCGGATAGTGCTGCTAAGCGAATCAAGGACATGATTGCCGGGGAGGAAACCCCGAATATGTTTCTCCGCCTAGGCGTAAACCCCGGCGGATGCAGCGGCTTTTCATATAGTATGGGACTGGACGATCAGGAAAGCGAAGAGGATGTCTACCTGGACGTGAAGGGAATTAAAGTGGTCGTCGGAAAAGATAGCGTACGCTATCTCAACGGACTGGAGATCGACTTCCAGGAATCCGGCATGTCCGGCGGTTTTACGATCCATAACCCGAACGCGATCGCTTCCTGCGGCTGCGGCCAATCGTTCCGTATGCGCGACGAAGAGGGCCGGCCGGAAGTCTGCGATTGAGTTACCCTTAAAACGCCGTTTGCGGGTGAGGATCACGACCTCGAGGGCAACGATAGGGTCTGTTGTACAGAAGCGAAGGCGAGACGTTCGCTTAACAGAATAGGGCAAAACAACGGAACCCCTCGTCAGGTCTTAAAGACTATGATGAGGGGTTCTTTTTCGTTTAATGAAGAAGAATGGTCAAAAGGAGGGCTGGTGGTACCCTCATCTTAATTTCTTCCGCTCGCTGACGCCGAGATAATCCTTTAAGGCATCCTGCAGGATATGCGAGTAGTTAACTTTGTTCTCCGCGGCAATATCGTCGAGCCACTTCGGAATAGTCAGCGTCTTTTTAACGGCGCGTTGCGCCATATTGTCGCGAAAAGGCGGCATCCACACGTCGATTAAGACGACTACTTTCTTTGGCATTTGCGGCAGTTCCGAAATAGGAGTGGGGTCGGGAATCGAATCGCCGTCCTGTTCCATTCCGTATAAATGCAGCGCGAGACAGTCTTTCGCCATATGCAGCGCCTCTTCATCGGAGTCGCCGCTGGTTAATGCGCCGGGAAGGTCCGGAAACTCTACGGAGATGCCGTCGTCTACATAGTCGAAAATAGCCGGATATATATAACGATCTTTCATATATAAGCCTCCTTCGGCGGGGGTGTTTGAATTGGTAGCGGTCGCCAGTTGCTCTTATGTAGTACCATCCGTCGGCCTCGATTATTTTTATCACTTCCCGCGAAGATACACCCTTCATGGCGCCACCGTCCTTACATTAACATTTTAACACGTATTAAAATACGTGTAAATAAGAAAAACACGTGTTGATAAGCGTGTCTATTGATTTTGTTGTTGGTCAAATATCTAGTAAAATAGTCACGAATCATAATATGGTAAAATTTAGGTGTATCGGTCGATAAGATCGTAAATTGAATATAGGTCATTAGAGTCAATTAATGTTGAGAGTGGACGGTTCATACTAGGAGGGAACTATGATTACTAAGCGCCAGATTTTGAGTGAGATGTCCTTTGGACGAAGAATCGCAGAAGAAGAGTCTCAAGACTGGCAAACCAGGCGCAGATTGACTAAGCTATGGCGCGGATTAGTCGGACTAAGGAGCGGAAGACGTGAAGAAAGACGTAATCGTTAGCGTTATAGTTACGAATTAAAATTAACCCCTTTTTAAACACGCACCCCCCCGGGTTTTAAACTGGCCGGTTTATGCTGTTAGCATAAACCGGTTTGTTTTTAGCGAAGGGAGAACGAAGACTAGTATGAGAGTTAGCGAACTATTTTTGATTTTGGCGGGAACGGCTTTATGGATTTACGTGTTGACCGGGCGAAAGCTTGGCAGAACGGGGAATGGAGTTGCGGCGCTTATCGGCGCAGGGGGCGTAGCCGGCTGTCTGCTGGCCGGGGATTACCGCTGGCAGTTGCTTCCGGCTTGCGTCGCTACCGGGGGGCTTGTTCTTTGGAGCCTCTTGAAAAAGCCCAAGGGAAGCCCGTCCCGAAGCTGGCGGCGAATAGCCGGGAAGGGGATGCTGCTTCTGATCATGGCGGCCGGGGTTGCCGTTTCGGCGGCCCTGTCCGTTCTGCTGCCGGTCGTTCGGCTCCCTGAGCCGGATGGGGTTTATGCGGTGGGAACGCAAACCGCACGGATTTCCGGTACGGACCGTCCGGAGCCGTTCACGAAAGATCCGCAGGACACCCGGGAATTGATGGTTCAAATATGGTACCCGGCGGACAACACCGAAGGGCGGAGTCTAGCAGAGGTAGTTCCGGTTGCGGGGCAATCCGACATGGCGGCCCCTTTTACCCGGGCTTTTGCCCAGACTTTCCGCCTTCCTTCGTTTGCGCTGGACTACTGGAAAGACTTCCGGGGCAACAGCTTTGAAAACGCGGATGTGCTGGCATCCGGCACGCCTTACCCGGTCATTCTCCTGAGCCACGGTATGGGGACAAGCCGGATGCTGCATGTCTCCCAAGCCGAGCATCTGGCCAGCCACGGTTATGTGGTTGTGACGATCGACCATACGTATAACACGACGGCGACCGTATTTCCGGACGGGAAAATGACCGGACTGGTGAGCGAACCGAATGGGGAAGAAGACTTCTTCATGGCGGCGCCGCGCACGGGAAAAATTTGGTCGGGTGATGTTTCGGAGGTCATCGATTGGCTGGAAGCGATAAATGCCGGACAAGAGAGGAGCGCGTTTCAGGGGAAACTGGATCTGGATCGGATCGGGATGATGGGGCACTCGTTCGGCGGGGCTACCGCTTACCACGCTGTTTTGACGGAAGAGCGGATTAAGGCGGGAATCAACATGGATGGTACCCAGTTCGATAAGTTTGACGCGAAGACCGTGATGAAGAAGCCGTTTCTGTTTCTGGAGTCGGCGGATTTCAAAGCATCCGCCGACAAGCTCAGACAAGGGGAAATCCAAAGCGAAGTGGGGCGGCGCATCGTCTCCAATGAGCTCGCTCTAATGGAAGCCGCCGCGAAGCATCACGGAAAGGCGCTGTATGTGGAGCGGAGTGAGCACTACAATTTTACGGATTTGCAATTCTACTCTCCCCTGGTGAAGCTGACCGGATTGACGGGGGAACTGGACGGGGCTCGCGGTGCGGAAATCGTAAATGCCTACGTGCTGGATTTCTTCGATACGTATTTGAAAGGCAGCCGACCGAAGCTGCTAAACGGGCCGAGTCCCGCCTATCCCGAAGTGAAATTTGATCTGCTGCTTGAGCCGTAAAAGGTTCGGCTCCCCTGCCAAAGCCACCCGAAAGAGGGTGGCTTTTTGCTTGCCTCCCTCGCATGACCGCCTGTAAAATCGTGGATTTTGGGATTTATGGCTTGTCAGAATACAGCGTTTACATCTATGATCAACGTTAAGGCAAGTTATGGGGCCCACGGCGATCAAGGTGCCTGCTACACTTTCCACCCCTTCCATCTCCAAAAGATGCAAATCTGCAAGTATTTTAGGCTGATTTCCGAGGGGATGCGAAAAAAGATGCAAATCTGCAGGTTTTTCTGGCGATTTAAGAGAAACGAGCCGATCTCGTCGAAAATTCCTGCAGAATTGCAGGCATTTTGAAATTTTTATTCCGTACAAGAAAAAAGTATGCAGATATGCAGGAATTCAATGTGATCAACGTTGTCTGTTGAGCAATAGTAAAAGTCCGGCGATGGAGAATTACGGCGAGAGGAGGCTGCCCCGGTTGCGGATAACCCGAAGTTTCAAAAGTTGGTTCGGACGACTGCAGATTCATAGCAAAATTATGTACACTTTTTTGCCGCTCAGCCTAATTCCGCTTATCGCGCTTGGCTTGATTTCCAGTAAGATGTTCGGCGATACCGTAGTGGAAAAAGAGAAGATCAATATCCGGGACGAGTCGCGGCTCATTCTTTCACAACTGGACAGCATCATCCAGAATACGGAGAGCTGCACTAATATCATGACGGCGGATATCCATGAATTATATAAAGAGTACTCGGCAAGGGTTACGGATGTGGACGACAAGAGATTCCAAAATTTAATGGAGAGCCGGCTTTCCATCGACTTGTTAATGTTCCCCGACGTAGACTCCGCCGTGTTTTTGGATGTTTCGGGCAGGATCTATTCCTCGTATCCCCAGAAGGGGGAACGGGATCGGGAAGTGCTGAACAGCCCCATGCCCGAAATGGTGCAGTCCCAGGGCAGTTACGGGGTCAACCGCTGGTTTCCGATGGAACGGCGGAACTTTATGGTGACGGATCCCGCGGTTCCCGTACTCACCCTCGGGAAAATGGTGTTCGACCTGGACACAGGCAAGACGCTGGGGACGCTGTTTGTAAATGTAAAAGAAACGACCTTCGCCTCATTTTTGCAGATGACGCCGGAGAACTCTTTTTCCAAGGAGTATTACATCGTGGACAGCCGGGGTCAAATTGTGTCCAGCCCTGTTTCGGAGCGGCTGCTGACCCCCTTTTCCGATCTGTCTTCGCCTCGGCTGCTGGAGCGGAAGGGGACCGTTTCCGACATCATCGGCCGGGGCAAGCAGACACAACTCACCACTCTTACGCCATATGACAAGTTGGGCTGGAAACTGGTCAGTATCGTTTCTTTGAAGGAACTGAACGGCATCATTTATCGCAATTTTGTGCTTACGTTTACGGTAGGGTTTCTCGGTTTGCTTCTGGCCCTGCTGTTGACCCGAAAACTGGCGCAGATTATCGTCGGCCCGCTGCTTCAAGTTACCAAAGCGATGCGCCGGGTAAAGGAAGGGGACTTGGATGCAACGTCCAACGTGGCCACGGAGGATGAAGTCGGATTGATCTCCTCGGTATTCAACTCCATGGTCAGACAAATTAAGGAACTGCTTCGTACCGTGACCGAGGACCAGGCCCGCAAGAGGGCTTATGAATTGGCGTTGATGCATGCCCAGATCAAGCCTCATTTTTTGTACAATACGCTCGATACGATCTATGTGCTCAATGATTTGGGGATGAACGAGGAGGCGAGGGACACTACCAAAGCGCTCGCGGATTTTTACCGGGCGGTGCTCAGCAAAGGAAGCGAGATCATTCCCTTGGGGGCGGAAATCAGCAATGTACGTGATTATTTGAACATTATGCAGGTCCGTAACCCCGATGTTCTGCGCTATTCCATCGAAATTCCGGAGGAGCTGGCGTCGGTGAACGTACCGAAATTATCGCTTCAACCCCTGGTCGAGAACGCGATCTATCACGGGTTAAAGACCAAAGGGGAGCAGGGGAGTGTATCGATCCGGGCGGCAAGGTCGGATAAGAATGTAATGATCACGGTGGAAGATAACGGCGTTGGGATGTCCGAAGAACAGCTTCAGCGTGTGGAAGCATCCCTATCCGGAAAGGGGCGGCAGACGTCGATTGGCCTCTATAACGTTCACGAGCGAATCAAGCTTTATTTCGGCGAAGCTTACGGTCTGACGGTCCGAAGCTGCCTCGGAGAGGGCACCGCCATCGAGATGAAAGTACCCGGCAAGGAGGGAGATGACAACGATGTATAAAGTGCTTATCGTCGATGATGAACCGCTTTTCCGTTATTATATGCGTACGAAGCTGGACTGGAGCAGCCACGGTTTTACCATCTGCGGCGAGGCGGCCAATGGCGCGGAGGCGCTGGAGGAAGCGAAACGCAGCCATCCCGATCTGGCGATGGTGGATATCAGCATGCCTTATCTCAACGGGCTTGAGTTGACCGAGAAGCTGAATCTGAATCTGCCGGGGATGGTCGTCGTTTTTGTCACCGGTCACAACGAATTCGAATATGCCCAGGCGGCGCTTCGGCTCGGCGTGTTCGACTATTTGCTCAAGCCCTTTAATCAGGAAGAGTTCGCCGCGGTGTTGACCAAAGTGAAGAAGAAGCTGGAGCTCGGGAAAAAAGAGGTGGGGATGCTCCATCCGAACGTCAGGGACCTAACCCGGCAGGACGGCGCGAACAAACCGGCAGGGAGCTTGGACGGAGCCGGGCTGTTCGCCGAGCCGGCCGAAGCTCAAGGACGTGATCCAAATGAAGCGCCGGTTTCGTATGAACTGCATCCCGGGGCGCACGAAATGCTGCTTTCGGCCTTGAAAATGCGCGATCCCGAAGCGGCCCAGACTGAAATCCGGCGCACCGTGGCGCTATTCAGCCCGCATCGGACCGGGGGGCGTTTCGCTTTTACCGTATTGATGGGATATGTCTCCCTCTGTCTGTCCTATGCAAGCAAGCGGGGGATGAACCCTGAATCCTTATGGAAACCGGCGGGTTCGCCGGAGGATTATTTACGCCAACTGTCCTCCTGGAAGGAGGTCGAGGCATGGTTGATCAGCCTGTATGAACAAGTCATCGAATACAAGGAAGATCGCCGTCCGTCCAAATCCTATAACTTATACTTTGCGGCGAAGCGGTACATCCATCAACATTATTCCGACCCCGATTTGACGGTCGAGCGGGTGGCCGGGGGGATGTTTGTGGACGCCAGTTACTTGCGGAAGGTATTCCGCAAAGAAGGGGATATTTCCGTGCTGGACTACATTATGTATACCCGAATGAGGCGCGCCAAGGAGTTATTGGCCGAAGGGAACGTTAAGCTGGCGGACATCGCGGAAAAGGTGGGGTATACCGATCCGGGTTATTTTGGCAAGTGCTTCAAAAAATACTACGGCATGCCGCCTTCCGAATTTGAACAGCGGGAGATCCGGGTCCGCAGCACCCGCCGTTAGGCCGCCCCTTCATTTGTCCCGAATATTACCGATCATGCCCGCTTTAGCCCTAACCGGTCGTGGCGGGCTTTTTTTATAATAAAAACACCACTTCTGAAAACGCTGTCAATGAGCGCGGGAAGTGAATCCTAAGGTTCGTTTCATACAAAGAAAGGGGATCTATCATGGGGAAAAATTATCGAAAGGCATTGAGTCTGCTGACGGCGACGGTCCTGGCGCTTTCTCTCGCGGGATGCGGAGGCGGAGGGAGTGACAAGGCTCCGAAATCCGGAAATACCGGAGCCTCCGGCGGAGAAGAGAAGATTCAGCTGAAGGTGTACGCCCAGCATTTTGATGAAGATACGGCCAAGCCCTTCGATTACGCGGTCGCTGAGTTGAAGAAAGAGATGCCGAATGTGGAGATCATTCTCGACGAGGCGGTACAGGACGGATATCAAAAATTGAAAACGTATGCAGCCACCGGAAATATGCCGGATATTTACGATACCGACTGGGCGACGCTGCAGACCTTTGCCAAGGCGCAAAATGTTGAGGTACTCGACGACTATCCGGAAACCGCCGAATTTAAAGCGAAGCTGAACAAAGGGGTGGAATCCAAACTGGTCGCTCCCGATGGGCACGTGTACGCCTTTCCTTATCCGGGCATCGAATTCCAGCTGATTTATTACAACAAAGAGATTTTCGAAAAAGTAGGGATTCAAACGCCGATCAAAACGTACGACCAGATGATCGAGGCTTCCAACAAGCTCTCCGCGGCGGGGTATATTCCAATGGCGATTTTCGCCAAGGAAAAATGGATCACAACGGCATTCTACGCCGGGCTTGTGACTCGCGAGCAGGGGACAACGGGCTACGGCGACTTGGAGGCCAAAGGCACGACCGCCATGCCCGATCCCTTTGTGCGGGCGGCCGAAGAGATGTACAAGCTGAAGGAGGCCAACCTGTTCGACGCCAACGCCACGAATACGAACTACGATCAGGCTTCGGCCCAATTCTACTCCGGCAAAGCGGCGATGTTCGTGAACGGACAGTGGGAGATCTACAGCAGCACCGAAAAGCTGGGCGACAAGGTGGACTGGATGTACTGGCCGGCTAAGGATGAGGCCGCTTACGAGAGCGGGAAAGGCTTCATCAACGGCTCGGGTGCTCCCGGCGGATTTGCGGTTTCGCCTAGCAGCAAGCATAAAGATGTTGCGGTCAAAGTCGCGAGTTTCCTGGCGCAAAAATACGGCGAATACAAGTACACTCAGCTGGGAAGCCCGATTACTGCGATTAAAGTAGACAAACCGATAACGGTAGAGGTTCCGCCAATGATGAAGCGGATCGCGGAAGAGGTTCTTCCGAACGCGACGCAGTATATGACGCCTATCAATAATGTGCAGATCAAGAACGCGATCGACGACAGCACGCAGAACATGCTGGTCAAAGGATATACGGTTCAGCAGTTCGTCGACAATATCAATCGCGTTATGGCAAGAGAAAACAAATAGATGAGTTAGCAGCCGAAAGATACCGACCTCCCGCGGGTCGGTATCCTTTCACCCAAAGGAGTGGATTGAACCTATGAACAGATACCTGAGCAATAAAAAAGCCATCATCCTGTTCTTGCTGCCGGCGCTGCTTATATACAGCGTGGTGATCATTTATCCGGTGCTTCAAACGTTTTACCGCAGTTTTTTCAATTGGGACGGCCTCAGCGCGGCTACCTGGAACGGCATCGCCAACTATCTGGATTTGTTTCACGATCCGCTGTTGATCACGTCCTTACGCAACGGCCTTATTTTTGCCGTGGTACTCGTTGTCTTTCAGATCGGGCTGGGGACGATTCTGGCGCTCGCCTGCGCGGACCCGCGAATCAAGGCCCGGAAATTGCTGAAAACAGCTTACTTCATCCCCGTAGTTCTTTCCGTTACGGTCGTCTGTCAGCTTTGGATCGCCATGTATGACCCGACGAACGGGTTGATCAACCGGTTGTTCAGCCTCCTGCACATTCCCTATCAGCAAAACTGGCTGACCTCCCCGACCGCCTCCATTATCGCGATCGCTTTCGTCAACGCCTGGCAGTTTATGGGATACCAGTTCAGCTTGCTGTATGCCGGCGTCAAATCGATTCCCGAGCAATATATGGAGGCGGCCACCATTGACGGCTGCTCCAAGTGGATGGCCCATCTCAAGGTAACGCTTCCTTTAATGAAGGAAACCTACAAGTTCTGTTTCATCGTTGCGATTACCTCGGGAATCGGGGCCTTCGTCCAGATGCTGATTATGACCAACGGCGGTCCCGGCACAAGCAACTATACGCTGACCTTCATGATCTACAGATATGCTTTCCTGGAGAGCAATTATGGCTACGCTTGCGCCGTATCCGTCGTGCTGGTGAGCTTATCGCTGCTGGCGACGATCGTTATTAATAAGACGTTTGACCGGAATGAAGCGTAAGCCAAGGCCGGTCGCGGTAAGAAGGAGTGCTTAAAGGATGAAGCAAATCAAAACGGCATTGCTGCAGTTGCCATTATGGATCTATTTTGTGATTTCCGTCTATCCGTTAGTGTGGATGATCTCTTATTCGCTTAAAAATAATGAAGAAATTTTCGTGACCAACCCGTTCGGCTTACCGACCCATTTTCGCATCGAGAACTATATCGCCGCTTGGTCCCAGTTCAATATCCCCAAATATTTCTTGAACAGTCTGGTCGTGTCCTCGATTTCCACGCTGCTGATTCTGGTGTTGTCGCTGATGTTCTCGTTTGCGATCGCCCGCATGCGCTGGAAGTTCCGGGAAAGTGCCCGGTTGTATATGACGGTGGGGATGTTTATGCCCCTTCAGGTCATCATGATCCCGCTCGCGATCCTGGTTCGGGACTTTCACTTGACCAATACGTACGGCGCGCTGATCGTTCCGTACGTCGCGATCGGACTTCCCTTTTCCTGTCTGGTTTTTTACGGATTTATGAAGGGCATTCCCGGCGAGCTGGAAGAATCGGCTTGCATGGACGGAGCCAACATTTACCGGATGTTTCTCCAGATTATCGTACCGATCGTGACCCCGGCCATCGCGACGGTTGCCATTTTCCAATTTTTGAACAACTGGAACGAATTCATGCTTGCCTATATTCTGATCTCGGACGAAACGATGAAAACCCTGCCGCTCGGTCTCCTGTTCTTCCAAGGACAATACAGCACCGACTGGGGCGGGATGGGAGCGGTGATGACGATCGCCAGCTTGCCGCTCGTGATCATCTATCTCTTCTTCAGCGAACAGGTGGAAAATGCGATGACGGTAGGCTCGGCCGTAAAAGGATAGAGTCCGAAATCGGAGCAAACTTGTACGCGTAAAAAAGAACCCTCCGCGAGAATCGTCGTGGAGGGTTCTTTGTGTCACCGGTAACGAAGCGAGCGTTTCGTGAACTGGAAAAAAGCCTGTTAATTTGATGGCGGAGCGGCTCAAGCATGGCCGCATGCCGCACAAAAGCCGCTGAACCGAAGGTCAGCGGCTTTTGTGATGCAATCTAAGATTTGGTGAGTCCGATCAGGAACACGCCCGCCATAAGCACCGTGCTGCCCAGCAGCACTCGCATCCATACCGCAGCGCTTTTCTTCTCTTTAAAGATCAGAATGCTTCCGACAGTGGCGATCACGATGCTGACCTGGGAAACCGGGAACGAGGCCGCTACGCCGATGCGGCCGTTCGCGACAAACAACGCCAGATTGGCGACGCTCCAGGCGAGTCCGGTGGCGAGATTCCGAATAACCATCCGGGGGCTCGGCCGCTTTCCGGCCAACAGGCCAATGGTGATGGCCGCAAGGAACATGCCGGCCGATTGCGGGAGGATGACCGCCAGGCCGCTGATGTCGAACCACTGATTGATCACGACATAGCCGGTTAAGGCCAAGGCGGAGCAGAGAAGAATGGACAGCTGCCCCGGCGTTAGCCCATGTTTCGTCCCCGCGCTCCGTTCCTGCAGGCTGGTCAGGAGCACACCGGCCAATACAAGCGCCAGCGCGGCGGTTCCTAAGAGCAACTGGAACCGGGTGGACCATTCGCCCAAGGCCAGGGCGGCAAATAAGGTGGTGCCGGTCAACTGCAGCCCGCAGATAAAAGGAATAGCGACGGATACGCGAATCCGTTGAAACGCTTCGAATTGCAGCCATTGGCCGACCGCCCACAGAATCCCGGATATAAGGCTGATCATGTAGGGGCCGGGGGAGAAGACCGTCGGCGAGGCCGCGTACAGCCCGGCTGCGAACAGCACGGCGCCGGCGGACGTGCCCAAAAGCTGCTCCCGCGGTCCGGCTTTCGTCCATTGGGCCAGAATGGGCATAACGCCCCAGCCCAAAGCCGAAACAAAAGCAATCCACATGTTGAATAAACCCCTCTCTCTCGTTGCGGTTTTCTGTTTCTGTCAAAATCCTATAGATCTTGACTATGTAACAGCAAAACGATAACAGATCGGAGCGGGGTCAAATAGAGCCGGGTTTATGATCTTTATGGCAAAATCAAAGGAATTGCTGTCTGTAGTCCGTTGGGGACATCCCCGTCATGCTTTTGAAGGCGCGCGAAAAGGTCAGTTGATCGGCATAGCCCACCGATTTGGAAATGACCAGAATCGGATAATCCGTTTGCCGGAGCAGTTCGGAAGCTTTCCGAATCCGTAGTTCCATCATGTATTGTTTTGGGGTTTTTCCGGTTTCCTGTTTGAATACGGCGGACAGATAGTTCGGGTGCAGCCCAAGATAGCTGGCCACGTCGTGAATCTGCAGGCCGCTGTTGTAGTTTTTCTCGATATAGTTCATCGCCTGGGTCGAATAAGGGACTCGCCGGTCTCCCTCCCGGACATCCCCGGAATCTTTCACCAGTCTGGCAAGCATGTGGTACAAATATCCCTGGATGGCGAGGGAGGACGTCAGTCGATGGTCTCCGATCCGCAGCATTTCCAGAATGGTCGCTTGAAAATAGGAGATATCCTCGACGTCGAGAACGAAAGGCTGATCCCGGCTCGGGAACATACTCCTCAGGTACGTCTGGGATCGAATCCCCATAAAGCCGACCCAGCAGTATTCCCAGGGATCGGTCCGGTCGGCCTGATAGTAGGCGACTTCGTTCGCCGGGATCAGGAAGGCCTGGCCGGGACCGATCCCAAATTCCTTTTGCCGAATTTCCAAACGGCCCCGCCCGCCGATGACAAAATGGATCAGGTTAAATTCCCGCGCAATCGGGCCGAACGCATGGCCGGGCGCGCAGTTCTCGGTTCCGCAGTTGTATAAAATCAAATCGGCGGTATTTTTATGCTGAATGCTGGTCGTCGTATCTACATATTGAATCATCTGGCCATTCATTTCATCGCTCCTTCCCTTGACTTCAATATAGCGAAAACAAAGGGGCGGCACAAATGAACGCATTCTTTCGTTTTTTTGAAGACCTTGTCTGAATCATATTAAGTTTTGCTATATAACGCTGGGAAAATAGCATGTAGATCGGCCGCCGGACATGGTATTCTGATCTCGAAAAACGCCGAAACCACGATTTGAGACAAAGGAGACATACGCATTGAATTCATACAGACAAGCCAAGGCAGAGATTCAGATTAACGAGCAGGAACGAACTTTTCATTTGCGCAACGAAGCGATCAGTTACTTGTTTCGCGTGATGGAGAACGGTCAGTTGGAACACTTATATTACGGGCCGGCCCTCCGCTATCTTGGAAACGCGGGCCGTTTCGTTGAACGCAGCTACCGGCCGGTGTCGGTAGGCGAGTTTACCGGCGACCTCGTTACCTCGCTGGACAGCATCAAACAGGAATTTCCCTCCTCCGGGAGCGGCGATTTTCGGGAAGCGGCCCTCGAAATTTTGCAGGGGGACGGTTCACATATTATGGAATTTCAGTATGCGGGCTATGAAATTCAGAGCGGCAAACCGCCGCTTCCCGAGCTTCCCGCCACGTTCGTTACCGATCCCGGGGAAGCGGAGACTTTAATCGTTAAGCTGGTCGATCGCCTGACACAGGCTGAAGCGGCCCTAAAGTATACGATTTACCGGGACCTGCCAGTGATCACCCGCTCGGTGGCGGTTACGAACGGCGGCGATCAAGGCTTGAAGATCAACCGGTTGATGAGCGCCAGCTTCGATCTGCCGGAGGACCTCTTTGAGTTTATTCAACTGTCGGGCGCGTGGGGAAGAGAGCGCCATCTTTACCGGACCCCGCTTCGCCCCGGCGTTCAGGCGGTCGGAAGCACCCGGGGGGCCAGCGGCCATTTTCACAATCCGATGGTGATGCTGGCCAAGCCGGACACGACGGAGCACGGGGGGGAGGTGTACAGCCTGAATCTCGTATACAGCGGTAATTTTTTGGCGCAAGTTGAAGTGGATAACTACGGAACTTCCCGGTTTATGATCGGAATCCATCCCGACAAATTTTGTTGGCTGCTCCATCCAGGAGAAACCTTCCACGCCCCTGAAGCCGTGATGGTGTACTCTTCAAGCGGGCTGAACGCCATGAGCCAGACTTACCACAAACTGTATAACAACCATCTGATCCGCGGCGAGGCGGCCCGAAAGGAACGGCCTGTGTTGTTGAACAATTGGGAAGGGACTTATTTTGACTTTAATGAGGAGAAAATACTCGCCATCGCCAAAGCGGCCGCGGAACTCGGCATAGAACTGCTGGTTCTGGACGATGGCTGGTTCGGAACGCGCAACGACGACACCACCTCGCTGGGGGATTGGTTCGTGAACGGGGACAAGCTTCCCAACGGGCTGAAGTACTTGGCTGGGGAGATCAACAAGCTCGGCATGAAATTCGGTTTATGGTTCGAACCCGAGATGGTGAATGAGGCTTCGCGGTTGATGCAAGCCCATCCCGACTGGGTCGTCGGCACGCCGAACCGGAAGCGGAAACAGGGACGCCACCAGTATGTGCTCGATTTTTCCCGGCCCGAGGTGGTGGAAGGTATTTTTGAACAAATGGACCGGGTGCTGTCGTCGGCCAATATCGAATACGTGAAATGGGATATGAACCGCAACATTTCCGAAGCCTATTCGCTCAGCTTGGGAAGCGACCGTCAGGGGGAGTTTTTTCACCGCTATATCATAGGGGTGTACCGCCTCTATGACAAGCTGGTCCGCCAATACCCGCATATCTTGTTTGAGTCCTGCGCCTCGGGAGGAGGGCGTTTTGATCCCGGCATGCTGTACTATGCCCCGCAAACCTGGACCAGCGACGACAGCGACGCCGTGGAACGGCTAAAAATCCAGTACGGCACGTCGATGGCTTATCCGTTAAGCAGTATGGGGGCCCATGTATCCAGTGTTCCCAATCACCAGGTAGGCCGGATAACACCGCTGCACACCCGGGCGAACACCGCTTACTTCGGCGTGTTCGGTTACGAATTGGACCCCGTCGCATTGACGGCGGAGGAGCGGGAGGCGATCAAGACGCAAATCCGTTTTTACAAACGGTACAGAAAGCTTCTGACCGGAGGGGACTTCTTCCGCTTGCAAAGTCCGTTTGAGGAGAACGAAACCGCCTGGATGACGGTGAATGCCGAGAGAGGCGAAGCGATCGTCGGTTGGTATCAGGTGCTGTCCGTCCCGAACGAAGCCTATAAGCGCCTTAAACTAAAAGGGCTGATCCCGGAGGCTGTCTACCATGTCGAGGAGTTGGGGCAATCCTACTCGGGCGGCGAATTGATGCATGTGGGCTTGCTGTTGACCCCGCCCTGGAAGGAAGGCGTGAGCTACAATGTGATGGATAAAGGCGATTTTGCTTCGCGGCTGTTTACGCTCCGTAAAGTAGATTGAGCCCCCGCCCAACCACAAACGGGCCACTCCTTACGGAGCGGCCCGTTTACTCGATTACTTGCTGTCCCCGTCCAAGCGCTCCGCGTCATGTTCCGGCGCCGCCGATTCCGCGGCCACCGGTTCATACAGCTTGGAACGATTTTCGAACCATTTGAACAGGTGCGTGAAGATGACTTTGAGCACGGCGTATCCCGGAACGGCGAGAATGATGCCCAGGACGCCGAACAGGTTCCCGGCGGTAAGAATCACGAAGATGATCGTGATCGGATGAATCCGCAGGGATTTGCCCATGATTTGCGGGGAGATAAATTTCCCCTCCACCAATTGAACGACGGTCCAGACGACGATCAATTTCAGCAGCATGAGCGGCGAGGTGACGATGGCGATGATCAAAGCCGGCGTAATGGCGATAGCCGGGCCCAGGTACGGCACGATGCTCGTACATGCGGCGATAATGGCCAGAATGAGGGAGTAATCCATCCCGATAATCAGAAACCCGATGTACAGCAATACCCCAATGCAAAAGCTGACGATAATCTGCCCCCGGATATAGGAGCTGATCTGTCCGTTCATTTCCGACATCACCCGATTGGTTTGGGTACGGAAACGGATAGGGACGTAACGCAAAATAAAGTTAGGAAGCTTCTTCCCGTCTTTCAGCAAATAGAACAGAATGAACGGCACCGTAACGATCGCCAGAATAATGTCCTTCAAGGCGCCCAAAAATCCACCGAGGCCCGACCAGGCGTTCTCCAAAAGCGAGGTCGCTCTCTCCGAGACGGTCTGCGCGAGCTGAGTCGGATTAAAGCCCGTCGATTCCTGAATCTGATGAAAGAAGTCGCTGCCGATCAAGCCTTCGAACTGCAGCTGCACTTCATAGCTGTATTTCGGAAAGTTCTCGATCAAGCTCATAATCTGCTCCCGAACTACCGGTACGATAGACAGGATGACGATCGTTATCAGACCGACGATGAGCAGGTAGAGCGCGACGATCGTGTAGACCCGAGGAATCCCTTTGCGCTCAAGCCAGTCCACCAGCGGGTTAAGCAGGTAGTAGATCGCGCCCGTCAGCAGGATCGGAAGCAGTACCGTTTTTAATAGGACCGCGACCGGGGTAAAGATAAAAGATATTTTGTCCAGCACAAAAATATTAAGTCCGATCAGCAGCAAAATCAGCAGAAAAATGACAAAGCGGTTGCCAAGGAAAAACTTTTTGAATCGTTCACTCCAGATGTGCGTGCCCCCCATGAAAGCAATGAACCTCCTGTCGATGAATCAAATTTTTACTATAGTTATATTACGTAAAAAATCCATTTGGTTTCAGACATTTTCAAAAAACAAAAGGATTCATGCCGCTTCGAAGTGCGAAGCGTATGAATCCCGGCCCGATCGCGGGTTCAAAAAAACTGCCGGTCGACCATAAGCACGACCATGCCGGCCGCCACCAGCGAGAAGAGGATGCAGCCCGCGCCAAGCCCTTTACGCGAGCCTTTGGCGAATTTAAGGCCGGTGATGAACAAAAGCACAGTAATACCGGCAAGCACCAGAGACATGGCGATCATGGCGATCCAATACAGGATTTCGAATAAAGCGGCTTCGGTTTCCAAAGGAATCCTCCTTCACTAAAAATCTTGCTAGCCCATACTAACGTTAGTTTAGCATATTTGAACAAAAATGCGAGAAGAGGAAAAGAGGCTCACGCCTCGGACAAACATACAAGAACCCCTTCTGCCGATTGAGTATGAATATCGTATAACGGAAAGGGGATGGTGTCATGGCGGGAAGACAACTGGCCAATAAATGGCTGAAAACGGAAGCGCTACTCAGAAACGCGGACGTGGCCGCCCACATACCGCAAACCCGAATGTTCAGTGCGGAGTCGTTAAGGAGCATGCTGCACCAGTTTGGCATGGTGGTGATCAAGCCGCTGCGGGGCGGGGGCGGGTACGGAGTGATCAAGGTATCCTGCGCAAGGGGGATCTACTCCTTTACCTATATGTCCTCCAAAAGATCATTCTCCAGCTTCGAGGCCATGTTCAGGGCTTTAAACCGTGCCAAAGTCGGCCGTCGGTACATGATCCAGCAGGGGATTCATTTGGCCCGGATCGGCGGGCGTCCGATCGACTACAGAGTCAAGGTAGTCAAGCAGGACGGGGGTTGGGTGTACCGTTCCATGGTCGGACGTCTGGCCAGACCCGGTTTGTTCGTTACCAATCTTTGCAAAGGGGGAACCCAACTGACGGCCCGCAAGGGACTGGAGCTTTCGCTTCGCCGCCGCGGAGCCGGGATCAAGAAACGCAAGGAGATGCGGAATCTTACGAATACGTGCATCGCGATTATGGAGGCGGCTTTCCCGGGGATCGACCAGCTTGGATTTGACTATGGGATCGACCAAAGCGGAAAGCTGTGGATATTCGAGGTAAATACCCGCCCGCAATAACCAAAGTCAGGCGGTTTATTCCAGTGTTTTACAGGTTAATGAATTTATAACCAGTCTTTTAAGCGCAAGTAAAAAAAAATTTCGTCAAAAAATGGGGCTTACCATCCTGTGAATAACTTTTATCCACATTATCCAATGATATTCTACAATGTGTTCCAGGTTTTGCTAACACGTTATTCACAGGATTTCCACAGTGTTTTGTGGATAAGAGGAACGCTTGTTCTGATTAGGGTTTCTTGTTATGATGAGGAAAAAAATAGAAGGGATGTGTTATTAATGGCGATGTTGACAGACGAGATGCTGCTTGAATCCTATCACTTGGCCACTATGCTCGACTTGGACCGGGATTTCATCGCATTGCTGTTGGCAGAGATCCATAGACGAGATCTGATAACCGACTCGCCGATTTTACATTAGGGAACGAGTTGTCGCTGAAGGATGGACAAGCTGATGTCGATGAAGTTAAGGCGCTTTCCAAGCGTTGACATGATAAATATAAGCTTCGTGACAGTGCGGACACAGGACGACATGTTCACAGCCGGAAGGAGCTTGAGCCGTGGATGCAGAGGTGTACTGATCGGCCGACCCGTAAGGGCTGTAAGGACCGACGTAGTCCTGTTTCTTACCGGCATTTTCAAGGACATGCCCGCAATCGGGACATGTTGCGGTCAACGGAGCTATACCGTTGCATAACGGACAAATATAGGACAAGGGGTATCTCTCCTTTACAGCAAGGTTTCCTGCGTAAAGTTAAGATACCCCTTTTTGTGTCAACTCATGTAATTAAAGCTTAAGATTACTGCTGTGTCCCGGGGACAGCTTGGCTTCCGGATCGATATACACCTTGGCGTTATTGACCGCGGTCGGCGCTTCCCCGAAGCCGACGGCAATCAAATCGAGCTTGCCGGGATAGGTCGTGATGTCTCCGGCCGCGAAGATGCCGGGAATCGAGCTCTCCATGCGGGAGTCGACGACGATCGAGTTGGACTCGATCTCAAGCCCCCATTCCGCGATCGGGCCGAGCGAGGAGACGAAGCCGAAATTGACGATCACGTCGTCGACCTCGATGTCTTGGGTCTCCTTCGTCTTCGTGTGCGAAAGCGTGACGCGCTCGATCCGGTCGTCGCCGTGCAGGGCGGTAATTTCCGTCGGGGTGATGACCTGCACGCTGGAGGCCATCAGGTTCTCGACGCTGTGCTCATGGGCGCGGAACTTGTCGCGGCGGTGAATCAGCGTGACCTGCTCGGCGATCGGCTCCAGCATGAGCGCCCAGTCCACCGCGGAATCGCCTCCGCCGCTGATCAAGACCCGGCGGCCTTGGAAGCGGCTGAGATCGCTGACGAAATAGTGCAGGTTGCTCTTCTCGAATTTGGCCGCGTTCTCCAGCTCAAGCCGCCGTGGTTCAAAAGCGCCGACCCCCGCCGTAATGATCAGGGCCCGTGCGTAGTGGACTTCCTTGTCGGTGGTGACGACAAAATGACGCTCATCCTTCTTCTCGATACGCAGTACTTTTTCTTCAAGACGTATGTCCGGATCGAACCGTTTCAGTTGCTCATTCAGGTTGTGGACCAATTCCTGGCCCGTAATCTTGGGAAATCCGGCGATATCGTAAATATATTTCTCTGGGTAAAGGGCGGCAACCTGTCCTCCCAGCTGAGGCATACTTTCGATTAATTTAACGGACGCTTTCCGCATTCCGCCGTAAAAAGCGGCAAACATGCCAGCCGGCCCGCCTCCGATAATGAGCAGGTCGGTAAACTCGCCGCTTGCAGTTTGGGATGACACTGGCAAACACCTCCGAATAATTTCAAACAAGCTTATATTGTCATTTCTACTTTATTATAGCCCTCACTTTCCGTCTTGCAAAGTTGAAGCGGACGGGGGATGTCGAACCCTGAAAACCCCTGTAAAACCGCGGAAAGTGGCGTAAAATAAGACTTGATCTTTTATACAAAAGCCGATATTATTCAAATGTATGTACCCGAATTTGTGACGAAACCGGTACATTTATGATGAACTAGTGTAGATCCTGTGTATTATTTTTGATAAATATTCAGGTTCGGTTTAAAATAACTGTGACAAATATCGCACAATCGCAAACCGCTTTTAAATATGTTATTTTTACCAGAGACTATTTTTTTATGTGTATATTTTCACATTGAAGTTTTTGGTGTTAATACTAAATATAGAGCTTTAACCCTGGAAGGAGAACAAGCCAGATGAGTACCATACCTAAGATCGTCATACTTGGAGCGGGTTATGGCGGCATTTTGACAGCACAGAGGCTGCAGAAAGAACTAAATTACAATGAGGCCGACGTCACTCTCGTCAACCGGCATGATTACCATTACTTCACGACCCATCTACATATGCCTGCCGCGGGGACGGATTCGATCGAGCATACGCGCGTTTCGATCTCCAAGCTGATCGACGAATTCAAGATCGACCTTGTCAAATCGAATGTTCAGGAAATTCGTTTGTCGGACAAAAAGGTTGTTCTCCAGGACGGGACCCTGTCCTATGATTATTTGGTGATCGCTCTTGGCGGCGAGCCGGAGTCCTTCGGCATTCCGGGACTGTCCGAATACGCCATGACGATCCGGAGCATCAACTCCGTACGTCTCATCCGGCAGCATATCGAGTACCAGTTCGCGCTGTTTAAAGCGGACGAAAGCCGCACGGACCGCTTGAACTTCGTGGTCGGCGGCGCCGGATTCAGCGGCATCGAGTTCGTGGCCGAACTGGCGGACCGGATCCCTAAGCTGTGCAAGGAATATGACGTCGACCCGAATATGGTGAACGTGTATAACGTGGAAGCGGCGCCTACCGTCCTCCCGGGATTTGATCCGGAACTGGTCGACTATGCGATGGATGTGCTGCGCAAGAAGGGCGTACAGTTCAAGATCGGCGTCGCCATCAAGGAATGCACGCCGGACGGCGTATTGCTGGCCACCGGCGAAGAAATCAAATCCGCCACGGTCATCTGGACCGGAGGCATCCGCGGAAACCGGCTGGTGGAAGCCGCCGGATTCGAAACGGCGAGAGGCCGGGTCAAGGTAGACGATTATCTGCGTGCCCCCGGTTACGATAATGTCTTTATTATCGGCGACAATTCGCTGATGTTTAACCCGGAGGGCCGCCCTTATCCGCCGACAGCCCAAATCGCCATGCAGCAGGGAGTCACCTGCGCGCAGAACGTCGTCTCGGCGATTCGCGGCAAGGAGATGAAGAAATTCGTCTTCAGCAACAAAGGAACGGTAGCTTCTTTGGGTAAAGGCGAGGCCATCGCCTCCGCTTTCGGTAAGAAGTACAAAGGCTGGGTGGCCGCGCAGCTCAAGAAGCTGGTGGATATCCGCTATCTGTTCACGATCGGGGGCATCCCCCTCGTTCTGAAGAAAGGCAGATTCCTGTAACATGCGCCACTGCAGCGTACAAGTCAGGGGCTTGCTGACGCGGGACGAGCTCGAGCGGTATAACGCCCTGATGGAGGTAGGTTCTTACCTGGAATCCCAGGGGAAATATGATCTGGCCTATACCGTACAGCGGGAAGTGGATATTTTGATTCTTCCGGCGATCGAGCGGTTGAAGGAGAAGAGCCGGGACCGGGACCGGGCCACGGCGGAGTTTCTGGAGTCCCTGCGGAAGCAGCAGGATGATGACGACGAGTAGAGGTTAACGTTAAAAAGCGCGAGCCGGGCGGGAGATCCCGCGGCTCGCGCTTCTTCGTGTTAAATTACAGTTTCAGCATCTCTTCAAACCGCTGCTCGTTCAACAGATTGCCGACATAGAAAGAGCCGAATTCGCCGAATCGGGCGCTGACTTCGTCGAAACGCATTTCATAAACCAGTTTCTTGAAATGCAGGGCATCGTCAGAGAACAAGGTGACGCCCCACTCCCAATCATCCAGTCCGACGGAGCCGGTAATGATTTGTTTGACTTTACCGGCGTACCCGCGTCCGATCATTCCGTGGCTGCGCATCATGCTCCGCCGCTCTTCCATGGACAACATGTACCAGTTATCGCTCAGGTCGCGCTTCTTGTTCATCGGGTAGAAGCAGATATGCTTCGATTTCGGCAAGATCGGCTGCAGACGGGCCATTACCTCCGGATTTGCTTTCGGATCGCCGTCCCCCGAACCCATGTAATTGCTCAACTCCACGATGCTGACGTAAGAATAGGCTTTCGTCGTATACTGGGCGAACGTCGTCTTGTTAAAAGCGTTCTCCAGCGCGTTCAATTCCTCCAACGTCTCGCGCAGATGCATAAAGACGAAATCGGCTTTCTGACCGACGATGGAATACACCGCCGTGCTGCCTTTCCCCTCTTGTTCAAAAGCATTCCAATCCTGAAGGAATTGGTGCAGGTCCTCCAGCGCACCCGCCCGTTCCTCGTCATCCGCCGCTTTCCAGGCCGACCAATCGATGGAACGAAAATCGTGTAAGGCGTACCATCCCTCCAAAGTCAAGGCGGCTTCATTCATATGGGATCACTCCTGTATCGTCAAATTGTTCATCATCTAAAAAACCGGATGCACTTTCTTTATTGTATCCTAACGTGGAGGAGCGGGGCAAACGAATTCCGTGTGGTTTTAGGGAAAGTTCATTGATTCGCAACATATTTTTTAGTAAACTATCTACTAGTTCTTAAAGATGTGATCTAAATTATAGTGCGATTCTGAAAGGGTGGGAACATAGGTGGGTTGGCTCATTGTATTGGTGCTGATGGTTCTGTTCTTTGTTATGATGTTCGGCATCGGATTTATTTTAAATATGCTAATGAAAACAACCTGGTTTCCTGCATATATCTTCATTCTAGTCATTCTGCCGATCGTGGTGTACAGCCTTTGGGAGCATGATCAGACCTTCGGGGCGTATCTGGCCTCCTTCCGGCTCGTCGATTATCTGACCGCCTTGGCGGGATTGGCGGGCGCGATTTTGAGCGGGTGGACGATCCGCAAGCTGCGTTTGGGCGGATATAAAATGTTTTAAGTCCATTCTTGCGGAATTGGACCGCAAGTAGGCTCCGGGCTTCGGCCCGGAGCTTTTTTGGTTCGATGGACAATTCGCTAGAATTAGCCAAAAAGAAAGCATGCCCGCCTGCCGAGGTGAAGGAGGGGATTTTTTCGCGTTTTTTGTAAAGTTTTAACGATTCGGGTCGTCCCGATTTATGATAGAATAGAAAAAGTCTCAAAGTACGAGAACAGGGAAGGAGCGATGAAGCCGTGCGCATGAACAACATGCTGCATTTTACCGAAAATCACCGATATTGCGTTTACCGTGACTTCTCTCTCAGTCCCGTGGATGATAAAATGCTCGGATTGATTTACCAGCCGATGGTCGGAGCGCTGGCCATCGCGTTCTACCGGCTGCTGGCGGAGCAGGTTCCGATCGATCAAGTGGGGTACTCTGCGGTGGAGCAGCAGAGGGGCCTTTTTTTGACGATGGGCCTGGAACCCGGTGATAAAGGGCGCGCGTGTTTGATCGAGCAGGCTTCCAAGCTGGAAGCGGTCGGATTGCTGCAAACAAGCCGTCTGTACATACCGGACAGCGACGATTATCTGTATGAATACGAGCTTCAGGCTCCGCTGTCCCCGGCCGAATTTTTCCGGACCCAGCACCTGACGCTGCTGCTGCGCGACAAAATCGGCAAGTTCGCGGTGTTGTCCCTACGGGAGCGTTTCTTCCGCATGGAGCCCGGCGACATGTACGGCCTGACTTACAACAAAGAAAATATTTCCGTTCCGTTCTATGAAATTTTTGAACTGAACGCCCATTCGATAGATTATGAACTGGAGCAGGCGATCGCGGAGACGTCCATCGCGAGACAGCCCGGCCTTAAGGCCGTCGAGGAGGAAGCGGCGATCAATTACGCCGATATCATCCTGCGTTTTCCGCGGGAGTCCATCAACCGCGCCTATGTGGAGAAGCTTCGGTTTGATCCCGAGGGGATGGGCGTCGTCAATTACGTCGCCCACAAATACGACCTCAGCGTGCAGGATTTGTCCCGCCTGCTGGATGAAGACGGGGTCTTCGACCCCGTGAGCGGCAATTTGCTGCTGGATGAGCTTCAGCATAAGGCCAACCTGCATTTCCGGCAAGGCAAACGCCGCCGGGAGGAACGGGAGGTGGCCTTCGCCAAGGTGGTAAGCCTGCGCGGCGAAGAGCTGAAAGGCTCCGAAGCGGTGCACGCCCAGGAGGAAGTCGCCGTGCAGATGGAGTACTATGTGGAAGTTCCGCCGCAGTTTCAGAGCAAATGCGATGTGCATCAGTACAATATGATGCTGAGGAACGAGCCTTACACCCGCCTGCTGAAGACCTTTTTCCCCGGGGCGGTTCCCGATAACCTGCTCGATATTTTCGAGAAAATCGATTTGAACTACAAGCTGCCGGGCGAAGTCATCAACGTGCTGATCCATTATCTGATGTCCCTGCTGACGTCGGGAGGAGAACAGCGGATCAACCGCAATTTTGTCGATGCGATCGCCTCGAATATGTTGTTGAAACAAATCGACACCTACGAGAAAGCGGTGCAGTATATTCGCGATCAGGCGAAGGTGAAGGATAAAGCCGCCGCTTCGTCCGCCGCAGCCGCCGGAGGCCGCGGAAGAGCTTATGGAAGCCGCGGAGGCAAGCCGAAGCCGGACATTCCCATCGTCCAGAGTACGGGGGCGGAACAGGCCGTATCGGAAGAGGAATTTGCCGAGCTATTGAAAATGGCCGAACAAATGAAGGCGAGCAAGAAGAAGGGGTAATCGCGCCAGGTTATCGGTTGTCTCACCAGACAAGCTTGATAACATCGAATCATCGAATTCCTGCAAATCTGCATGTTTTTTTCTTGTTCGGAACACAAATTTCAAAATTCCTGCAAATCTGCATGAATTTCCGGCGAAACCGGCTCGTTTCTCTAAAATCGCTAGAAAAGCCTGCAGATTTGCATCTTTTTTTCGCATTCCTCGGAAATCGGTCTAAAAACCTGCAGATTTGCATCTTTTGGAGCCGGAAGAATTCCGAAATGTTGGAAGTGCAAGTGCACTAGGCACATTGAAAGCCCCTGTGCCCAATACGATTCGGATGTCTGCGGACATGAGACAGCGTACTTATCGAGAATCTCACTCCAAATGATAGTTTTCTCCTGCTACAATGGCTGATAGTGTACCAGACTCCCCTCGTTTATTATCGCGGGAGCTGTATGTGTTTAAAACTCACGGAAGGAAGAAGGTGAACAACCATGGAATCCCTCGGGGAATTGCTGTCGCAGATCAAAAATCCGCAGTTGCGGCGCCGGTCGGAGGAATTAAACGCAAGGATGCTGAACGAACCTTTGGTGCGGGATTTATGCATCCGTCATCCCGAACTGCAGGAAGAAGACCTGATTCGCGGGATGGCCAAGCTGTATCAATATGTGAACGACAGCCGGCGGTGTGCGAATTGCCCGGGGCTGGAGCGCTGCCCGAACGATTTTCCCGGACATTTCACCAAACTAACCGTCGAGCGGATCGGGGCCGGCCCCCAGCTGGTGGACCATCAGGTCCCCTGCCCGAAACAGCTTCGTCACGAGCATGAAGTTTCCGTCAAGAAACGGATTCACAGTTTTTATGTCGATGAGAGAGCTCTGCAGCAAGGGTACGACGAAGTCGAGATTATGGCCAAAGACAGTATGCGGGCTCCGGCCGTGAGCCAGGTGTTTAAATATATCAACGAGACGAAAGAGTCGGGCCTGAAAACGAGAGGGCTGTACCTGGAAGGTCATTTCGGTACGGGCAAGACCTTTTTGATGTGTTATTTGCTGCATGAACTGGCGAAGGAAGGCTATTCCGGCGTGATCGTCTATATGCCCGAATTCGTGGAGGATTTGAAGTCCATGCTGCAGGACAGCCAGAAGTTGAAAGAGACGACCGAAGTGATGAAGCAGGCGGATTTGCTGATATTTGACGATATCGGAGCGGAAAATTTGAATCCCTGGGTGCGGGACCATGTGATGGGCTCGATTTTGAATTATCGGATGAACCGCAAGCCCACGTTCTACACCTCGAACTATTCCTTAAGCGTACTCGAGAAACATCTTAGCTTCACCAGCAAAGACGGCGAGGAGCTGCACAAGGGTCAGCGGCTGATGGACCGGATCGCCCCGTTTGTGGACGTCGTCACCGTCAGAGGAACGAATAAACGCGGTCGCGATTAACTATATAACGAAGAGCCGGGCTCTCCATCCAAAGGAGAACCCGGCTCTGTTCGTTCTTACGCGCTGTTAGCCGGCAATAAATTTCACGATGACCATACCGAAGAACACGACGGCCATAAACGTGAGCATGCCGAAGAAACCGTTCATCAGATCGAAAAGATCGTTGCGGGGTTCTTCATTGATATGCTCCCGGGGATCGTTCACATGCGTATTTGCATCCATGGCGACGAGGCCTCCTCGCAAAATAAACTCGTTGTCAATAATAAACATCATAGACAATCCGTTTTTGGGTTATTATTAGTATAACCAATCGCCTTGAAATTTGTAAAGAAGGCGTCTTCATTACGATTTTTCTTTTACTAAAAAAATGTGGTATAATTGACAACACGCACGCCTGTTTGGTGCGGAGATTTTATTGTGCTAACCATTCTGACAAATTTGTTCGGAAGCCGCTGTGACTACCGGACACAAATATAAGGAGGAGATTGCAAATGGCAATTGTTAACGTATCCGATCAAACTTTCAATAACGAAGTCGAAGGGCAAGGCGTCGTATTGGTGGACTTCTGGGCTCCTTGGTGCGGTCCTTGCAAAATGATCGCTCCGATCCTAGAGGAATTGGACGGGGAAGTAGGCGATTCCGTTAAAATCGCCAAGGTCAATGTGGACGAAAATCCCGAGTCCGCTTCCCGTTTCGGCGTGATGAGCATTCCTACCTTGATTCTCTTCAAGGACGGTCAACCCGTGGATAAAGTCGTGGGCTTGAATCCGAAGGACACGCTGAAGAATCTGATCGCCAAACATCAATAAGGTCAAGAAGAATTCATCCTTGAACGCTTGGTCTGCGCCTCCGGCATGTCCCGGGGGCGCTTTCTGCGTAGAAGTAGGCAATTTGTTCCATGTGGGGGAGGAGGCTTTAAAGCATGGATTCCGTATCGAATGAGGCTCCGGAGCAGGAGAAGGAGCGGGAACAGGACAGGGAGAAGGCGATGGAGAACATCCGCCATAAGCTCGCTTTGCTGCCGGATTTGCCCGGCTGTTACTTGATGAAGAACAAAGACGGGAAGATTATCTATGTCGGCAAGGCGAAGGTGCTGAAGAACCGGGTCCGTTCCTATTTTACCGGGAGCCATGACGGCAAGACCCAGCGTCTGGTTTCCGAAATCCGGGACTTTGAATACATTGTGACCGGCAGCAACATGGAGGCGCTCATTCTGGAGTGCAACCTGATCAAAACCCATTATCCGCGTTATAACGTACTGCTAAAAGACGACAAGACGTTTCCTTATATCAAAATAACGAATGAAACCCATCCGCGTCTGGAAGTCACCCGCCGGGTGGTTAAAGATAAAGCCAAATACTTCGGCCCGTATCCGAACGCTTATGCGGCCCAACAAACCAAGAAGCTGCTTGACCGGATGTATCCGCTGCGCAAATGCAACGTCATGCCGAAGGAAGTTTGCCTGTATTACCATATGGGCCAGTGTCTGGCGCCCTGTGAAAAAGAAGTTCCGCAATCGGAATATGAGAAGATGACGCAAGAGATCACTTCGTTCTTAAGCGGCGGTCATGAGGAAATCCGCAAAGACTTGGAGCGGAAAATGCATGAGGCCGCGGAGGAACTGTATTTTGAACGGGCCAAGGAATTGCGGGACCAGATTCAGAATATCGACGCCCTGATGGAAAAGCAGAAGATCACCACGGCCGACGCCAAGGACCGCGACGTATTCGGATATGCGGTGGACAAAGGCTGGATGTGCGTGCAAATTCTTTATATGCGCCAGGGGAAAATGATCGAGCGCCATGCGTCGGTGTTTCCTTTTTACGGGGAGGCGTACAGCGATTTTCTGTCCTACGTGACGCAGTATTACAGCGATAACCCGGCGCTGCCCAAAGAAATTCTGCTTCCCGACAAGGCGGAGTCCGCGGACGCCGGAGAGGAAACCGGGACGCGGAGAAGCGCCCCGGACGATGGCGAAGGCGGCGCGGAAACGCTGTTGGATGCGGCCAGCGGGGCCACCGCCCTGCAGGAATGGCTCGGCGTGAAGACGCTCGTTCCGCAGCGCGGGCTCAAGCGTCAGATGGTGACGATGGCGGAAGAGAACGCGCGCGTGGCGCTGGAAGAGAAGTTCCGCCTGATCGAGCGGGACGAGGAGCGCACCATGGGAGCGGCCATGAACCTCGGCCAGGCGGTCGGTCTAGAGCGGCTGTCGCGGATCGAGGCGTTCGATAACTCGAATATCCAGGGGACGAACCCGGTATCCGCCATGGTGGTTTTTATCGACGGGAAACCGGCCAAAAAGGAATACCGGAAATACAAAATCCGGACCGTTCAGGGTCCGGACGATTATGAAACGATGCGCGAGGTTATTCGCCGCCGGTACGAGCGCGTCCTGAAGGAAAATCTGCCCCAGCCCGACCTCATTATCGTGGACGGCGGCAGAGGGCAGATTTCCGCGGCGATCGACGTGCTGGAGAACGAGCTCGGCCTGTTTATTCCGGTGGGCGGTCTGGTTAAGGACGCCAAGCACCGGACGGCCCAGCTCATGGTGGGCGAGCCGCCCGAGCCGGTCCATCTGCCGCGCGACAGCCAGGAGTTCTATCTGCTGCAGCGGATTCAGGACGAGGTCCATCGCTTCGCGATCTCGTTCCATCGGGAGCAGCGCGGCAAATCGATGGTCGTCTCGAAGCTGGACGCCATTCCCGGCATCGGGGAGAAGCGGCGGAAAGCGCTGCTTAAGCACTTCGGTTCGCTCAAAAAAATAAAAGAGGCCTCCGTCGAAGACTTCCGGCCTCTTTCCATCGGCGACAAGCTCGCCCATCAAATCATTCAAGCCCTTCGGGATGAGGAGTCGCTATAGCGGCTCCTCTTTTATGGTTGCAGGAGCGGAAGGCCGCTCTTTGCCCGGAGGGTTGAACAGATAAACCACATAAGCCACGAGGGCCGGGAGAACAATAAAGAACAAACCGGACACCATGTTTAAAGTTCCGCCCATAAACATGACGCTGAGCGACATGAGAATGCTGTCGAAGACGACATGGGCGAACATGACGGCGATAAAACCGTATCTCAGGAAAATATAGCTGAACAGCAAGCCGATGAACAACAGCTCGATCGGCCGGGAAATCACCGGATAGATCGGATACAGCGTATGGCCGAAGGCCCAGATCAACGTGGTGATGATGCTGGCGGCAAGCGTGCTGCGGAACATTTTCTTCAGCATCGGGATGCCGAACAACCGGTAAACCGCTTCCTCGCCGATGCCGGCCACCCAAGCCAGCAGCGGGAGCAGGGCCGGATAAAGCATATTATAAGGCGACTGGGTAGCATCGGTGGTGGACCACGTATGAATCGTGCGTTCCAGGATGAAGAAGATGACCGATTGCACACCGAGCAGGATCAAGGCCCAGGCGTAGCCGTCCGCCATGGATGACAGCACATGCCGCCCGTATCCGCGCTCTTTGGCTCTTGCCCACAGATTGATCCCCTGCTTGCGCCAGAGTCCGTCGCCGCCGACGAGCGAGAAGTAGATCGACGAGGCCAGGATCAGCGTGACGAGTCCCTGAACAACGAATCCGAACATCAGGAGCGTGCCGTTAACCCCTTCCGATTCCAGATACGGCAGCATATTCAAAGCCGAGCCCATCGAAATCAGAAAATAGACGGCAGCGAGCGCGATCCCGCGTTTAAAGGAAGTAAAGGCCCGCGTAAGGGCGCTGTATACAATGGCCAGAATCCCGAGCACGAACGTGAACAAGGCATACCCCGCATAGGTCAGCCAATTGGCGATCGTTTTCTGCCGCTTCACGTAATCCGTATAGCTTTGCGGCACCTCAAAAGAGCCGACGATCTCGGCAACCTGCCCGTCTTTGTAACGGATATCCAACCGGGCTCCGGCATCGCCGATGTTGTATTCTTGAAACGTTAACCGGAGGCCGGAGGCGGTTTCCTTGACGGCAGGGGAACCTTGCTCTCCATAGCCGAGAGCTTTAAGATAGGGCTCGGCCAGCTTGATTTTCTCGTCCAGGTTGAGCGCGAGCCCTTGGCTGCTCAGCAATTCATCCGGCGGGACAAGCAAATCGGTCGCCGGGATTTTTTTGAAGCCGACCGCCTTCCCCGTCGTCATATGTACGTCGATGGTGACCCCGTCCCATCCTTCTTCTGACAGGCTGAAGTAAACGCGGAACACATCATAAGGAAATTGCTTTTCATATTTTTGGAGATAATCGTCCGTTAATTTTTCTTTGGCCAAATATCCGTATACGTCGGATTGGGTTTGATAAGTGACGACAGCGTCTGGTCCGGGAGAAAGCCCCAGTTCGTCCTCCGCAAACTTAAAGGCCGCCGCCTTGGCCTGCTCCTTGGTGAGCACTTGTGCCGATTGTTCCAACTGCAGGGTTTCGGAAGCCGTTGAGGGGAGGATTTGGAGCAGGACAAACAAGACTAATCCCAGAGCGGCAAGTCCCCACAAGGTTCCGGTCTTCATCCGGCGCTGCGGTTTTGGGTCGGAATACATGTCAAAACTCCTTTTTGATTTTTTTGAATCCGTATGACAGAACAAATCGATTGTCACTGTAAAAGATAACACAGGGGGCGGTTCTTCGCCACAGAAGCGGGGGAAAACATGAGAAACCGCAATAACGACGGCAAAGAAAAGCAAGGCTTAGATAAGACGACACCCGGAAGCCTGTTTCCTCCCTTTTGAGGGTTTATCGCATTATTTCATCCAATTATCACTTTGTAGTACGCTCGAATAAGGCTTATAATCCATTTGACGAAAATGAAATGAAAAATAATGAAACTAATATGTTGGCCGAATTTCAATTGAAAACGGGGGAACCGATCTTTAGGGGTGAATTTCGCCGGCAGCAAGCGGACCGCTTGGTGCGAAAGGCGAATAGGGCAGACCTAGCAAGCCCGAATCCGTCAGCTAACCTCGTAGGCCTTTGCTGCAGGGACCAATCAAAAGGCATTGGATTTCCAGTGCTTTTTTCTTTTTTTCATTTTTGGCCAATACACAAACGAGGTGAACCGCCTTTGCGTTCCAACTGGTTTAAGTTTTCACCGCCGCAGATTCTGGTGCTGGGCTTCGCGGCCATCATCCTGTTCGGGTCTTTTCTGCTGATGCTGCCGATTTCCAGTGTGACCGGGCAAACGCTCCCCTGGATTGATGCATTTTTTACGGCGACTTCGGCAACCTGTGTGACCGGGCTAGTGGTCGTGGACACGGGCGCTTATTTCTCCACGTTCGGACAGGTGGTCATCATGCTGCTGATTCAGGTGGGGGGGCTGGGGTTCATGACGATGGCCACATTATTCTCCTTAGTGTTCAAACGTAAAATCTCGCTGAAGGACCGGCTGCTGCTTCAGGAGGCGATGAACCAGAACACGATGGAAGGCATCGTCCGGCTAATTCGCAAAGTTCTGTTGTACTCGCTGATTATCGAGTCCGGCGCCGCCCTCGTTTTCGCGATTCGCTGGGCTTTCGATATGCCGCTCGGACGGGCGATTTATTACGGAATTTTCCATGGCGTCTCCATGTTCAACAACGCCGGGTTCGATCTGTTCGGGGAATACCGGAGCCTCACCCAGTACGTTAACGACCCGATCGTCAACTTCGTGGCGATGTTTCTGATCGTATCGGGAGGGATCGGCTTTATTGTGCTGTCGGACTTGATCGAGTTTCGAAGCCGCCGCAAATTCTCACTGCATACCAAAGTCGTGCTCTCGATGACCGGCGCTTTGATCGTGATCGGGGCTGTGGTGATATTCGTGTTCGAATTTACCAACCCGAGAACGCTCGAGCCGTTGGGGTGGGGAGGGAAGTTCTGGGCCTCCTTCTTCCAGTCGGTGACGCCGAGAACGGCGGGGGCCAATACGCTGGATATCGGCGCGCTGCGGCAGGCCACCCAGTTTTTTATCATTATTCTCATGTTTATCGGCGCGTCTCCGAGTTCGACGGGGGGCGGCATCAAGACGACGACGTTCACGATTCTTGTGGGCGCGGTGATCTCCATGATCCGCGGTCGTTCGGATCTCGTGCTGTTCCGGTATCGGCTGGCCCAAGAGCGTATTTTTAAGGCCGTGACGATCACGATGCTGGCGCTGTTTCTGGTCATCGCGGTGGCCATGGTGTTGTCTACCACGGAGGACGCGAGCTTTCTGAGCATCCTGTTTGAGACGACTTCGGCATTCAGCACGGTAGGTCTGACGATGGGCCTGACCGGAAAACTTACCGTCCTGGGTAAGATTCTCATCAGTTTTACGATGTTCGCCGGTCGGCTCGGACCGCTGACCTTGGCTTATGCACTGGGGCCGAAGAAGGGTAAAGAACTATACAGACACCCTGAAGGCAAAATGATTATCGGATAAGGGGAAAGAAAAGATGAAGACACAGCAGTTTGTCGTGATCGGATTGGGACGCTTCGGCTCCAGTCTGGCGCTGGAGCTGATGGAACTCGGGTACGAGGTATTGGGCATAGACCGGAATGAAGACGTCGTCGAAGAATGGAGCCATCTGTTGACGCATGCCGTGGTTGCCGACGCCACCGATGAGGAAGTGTTGAAATCCCTCGGCGTACGCAACTTTGACTGCGGGATCGTCGCCATTGGCAACGACATTCAGATGAGTATATTGAGCGCGATTCTTCTGAAGGATCTTGGCATCAAAACGGTCGTAGCCAAAGCAATTTCGGTATTGCACGGCCGGGCCTTGGAAAAACTGGGGGTGGACCGGGTGATTTTTCCGGAGCGCGATATGGGGATTCGCGTAGCCCATCAACTTGTGACCCCCAACCTGCTCGATTATCTCGAGCTGTCCAAGGAGTTCAGCATCGTGGAATTGAAAGTGCCCGAGTGTCTGAATGGAAAAAATGTGGGCGAGTTGAATCCGCGTGCTAAGTTCGGCTGCAGCATCGTGGCGATCCACCGGGAAAGCGGCATCATCATCGCCCCGACGGCGATGGATTATTTGGCCGCCGGCGATATTATGGTCATTATCGGTGCCAACAAGAACATCGAGGAATTCGAAGCTGTCATTAACGACTAATTCCTTTTTTATAAGGTACAGAGATTACGCATAATCTGGAGTGTGAATTGGCATGGAATCGGCGGCGACGGAAGCGATCCGGCATTTTCTTATCTTAGTCATAGTTGTAATCAGTATAGGGATGGCGGCGGGGAAGCTGGCCTCCCTGCTCAAGCTGCCCGACGTCGCCGTGTTTATCGCGGCCGGTATGCTCATGGGGCCCGGTTTCGGTTTGATTCACGAATCCAGCGGCTCGCTGATCAATCAGCTTATTTTGACGGTCGGTTCCGTGCTGATCTTGTTCGATGGCGGGAGAAATCTGAATCTGGGCGGACTGCGAAAGGTTTGGATCACTCTGACTATGCTGAGCGTACTGGGTGTGCTGATTTCCGTCCTTGTCGTCGGCCTGGGCGTTCACGTTCTGTTCGGCGTCGATTGGACCCTCGCCTTCTTGGCGGCGGCGGTCATCGCCTCCACGGATCCGGCTTCGATCATCCCCGTGTTCAAGCAGGTCAAGATCAAGGAGCGCGTGCGGGAAACGGTGGAGAGCGAGTCAGCCTTTAATGATGCGACGGGCTCGATCGTCACGTTTGCTTTGCTGGCCGCGGCCGCAGGAACCGGCACTCTGGATTTTGCCGGGATGGCCGGGGCGTTTCTAACGACCTCACTCGGCGGGATCGCCGTCGGACTGGTGGTCTCCGGTGTGCTGACTTTTTTTACGGCACATGTGAAATATGGCCTTGTCAGGGAGTACACGACGATCGTAATGATCGTCTGCGCCTTGTCCAGCTACCTTGTAGCCGACCTTTTGCATGTCAGCGGATTTATGGCTACATTTGTCGCCGGGTTGATCTGGGGGAACTCCGAACTGTTCCGCTTATCCATGAGCGATAAACAGCTGGAGGTCGGGTCATTTGCCGAAAATACGACCGTCATGATGCGTATGCTAATTTTCGTACTGCTGGGGAGTCAGGTTGATTTCGGAACGCTCGGCCATTATTTCTGGCCAAGCCTCGGGGCCGTTCTGGTGCTCATGTTTGTGGCCCGGCCGCTAACGGTGCTGCTCTGTGCCCTGCCGGATCGGGGCGTACGATGGAGTTGGCGGGAGCTGCTGTTTATGTGCTGGGTCCGCGAGACCGGCGTCATTCCGGCCGCGCTGTCCGGGATGATCGTCGGCATGGGGTTGCCGCATGCCGGAATTATATCGGCGATAACGTTCATGGCGATCGTCCTGACCATCGTCGTTCAAGCCAGCACGACCGCATGGGTGGCGCGAAAGCTGGGATTGGAGGTCCGGGAGGAAGCCGCGGCCATACCGTACTCGACTCGGGGGTAGCCGGAAGGATGCGAACCGGGCCCCGAAGGGCTAAAACAGGGGGATGAGCGTTTGCTGGGCAATTACCCGGAGCCTTTCCCGTTATATACCAATCGTATTTAGCCCACGGTGATTAAGGAGCCTAGCGTACTTCCAACACTTTCAACCCTTCCAACACTTTCAACTCCAAAAAGATGCAAATTTGCAGGTATTTCGGCCGATCCACGAGGGGACGCGCAAAAAAGATGCAAATCTGCAGGAATTTCTCGTGATTGAAGAGAGACGAGCCGATTCCGTCGAAAATTCCTGCAGAATCGCAGGTATTTTGAAATTTTGACCCCGAACAAGAAAAAAACATGCATATTTGCAGGAATTCTAGATTATCAAGGTTGTCTGACGGGGGACCAGCCCCGCAGGCTTCCTATCGGCCATGCTTGCTTTCTTCGGCTTTTCTCCCGCTCCGTTAATCTCTCGGCTTATCCACGCAAAGCCGCACATCAAGTGGTCACGCCCCACAGCGCACGCCATACAGCCTATGCCACAACCCACACGACACAACGCACGCCATACAGCGCACCCATACAGCCCACGCACACATCGCACGCCATACAGCGCACGCACACAGCGCACGCCACACAGCACTCACGCATGCGACTACAAGGCGAGGGTTTCCACGACGCTTTCTTTGATCTTCGAAATCCACTCTTGCGTTTCCATGCTTAGCTCGGATTTGTCGCCGTATACCAGGCAGGTTTCCCGCCGGGTCTGGTCCAATTCTTTCATTTGAAGCGAGACGAGCCCGTTATCCTGCAGCATCTGCTTGCGGAGATACGATTTGGGCAGCAACGCCGCGGCCTTGCAGGTAGGCAGCAGCCGGACGATCGCTTCGAACGAGTCGATTTCCATGCGGATGTCGGGGATGATCCCGTAGCGGCCGAACAAATCGTCGATCAGTTTCCGGTACCAGGTCCCCTTCGAAAAGACGATCATGGACCGTCCGTTCAGATCCTCCATGCCGGGGTGGCGGTTTTCGGCCAATTCGTGTCCCCGGGGGACGACGAGCTCCAGATGATCCTGAAACAGCGGGATGCAGCGGAGGCCCGCTTCGCTGATGGAGGAGGCGACCACGCCCAAATCGACCTTGCGGTCGCGGATGTGAGCCACAATCTCATGCGTCTTGCCGGTTACAAGCTTAAGCTCGATGTCGGGAAACTTCTCCATCAGGGCTTTGACGAGCGGCGGAAGCGTCGTTTGGATGGTCGTCAGACTCGCCCCGAGCGTAACGACGCTGCGTTCGGAAGCCTTGAAGCGGGAGACGGACCGGAGGAAATTTTGATGTCGCTGACGCTGCTCCAGGGCATAGATGTATGCCTCGTGCCCGACGCGGGTCAACTCGAGCCGTTTTCCTTTTCGCGTAAACAAGGATACGCCCCATTCTTCCTCCAGTTTGGTGATTTTTCGGGACAGGGCGGGCTGAGACAAATTCAGCAGTTTGGACGCTTTGTTCAGGCTGGATTGTTCGACGACCGTTGTGAAAACCAGCAAATCTTCCAGCATTGCCGCTTTCCTCCTCTTATGCGAAAAAGTTATAACAATTAATAAGTATATTGCAATTCCATTATAAGATAAAAAGGAGTAACATGAAAAGTGACACAAGTTGTTCACATGTTACTTTTGTAACAAGGGGAATCGGCTGCAATAACGTGTAATTTATCATATACGTCCAGCAGTCGAAGCATGACGAAATTGAATGAGAATTGAGGAACGTTGGAAACGGGAAAGGGGTATATGGACTTATGAAAGGGTTTTATTCCAGAAAACTGCACTCGCTTCTGGGTGTCATTCCGCTCGGCTTTTTTATTCTGGAACACATGCTGACGAACTTTTCCGCCGTAGAGGGCGGGCCGCAAGGGTTTAAGGATTCGGTCGCTTTCTTGAACGGCTTGCCGCTGGTGATCGTATTGGAAACCTTCGGGATTTGGCTTCCCCTTCTGTATCACGGGGTGTACGGCATGTACATCGCGTTTCAGGCGAAGCCGAACAACAAGCGGTTCCCGAATGAACGGAACCTGCGCTACCTGCTTCAGCGGGTGACGGGGGTTATCGTGTTTGTCTTCGTGATTTGGCATCTGTACGAAACCCGGGTTCAGGTGGCGCTCGGCAATGTGACACACGAGGAACTGGGCGGCGTCATGCATCATATTTTGACCACCCCGGTGTTTTTCGTACTGTATTTGATCGGCGTCATCGCCTCGGCATTCCATTTCGCGAACGGATTGTGGTCGTTCATGGTCAGCTGGGGAATTACGGTCGGACCGCGGGCACAGCGGGTCTCCTCCTATATCTGCATGGGGTTGTTCGTCATCACGGCCGTGTTGTTCACCTGGTCGATGTTTGCGTTCCGCGGGTCGGAGTTCCAGGCTGAAGGCACCGCGCTGCTGGAAACGTTCAGAATCTTGATCGGCTAAAAAAATCACGCTATACACTACGTTTAGGAGTTGAAATAGAGATGGCTAAACAAAGCATCATTATCGTCGGCGGCGGTCTGGCGGGGCTCATGGCCACGATCAAGGCGGCCGAAGCCGGAGTACAGGTTCAACTGTTCTCGCTCGTTCCGGTCAAAAGATCCCACTCCGTTTGCGCCCAAGGCGGGATTAACGGAGCCGTCAACACCAAAGGCGAAGGCGACTCCCCTTGGGAGCACTTCGACGATACGGTCTACGGGGGCGATTTTCTCGCCAACCAGCCGCCGGTCAAAGCGATGTGCGAGGCGGCCCCGGGCATCATCCACCTCATGGACCGCATGGGAGTCATGTTTAACCGGACGCCGGAGGGTCTGCTGGACTTCCGCCGTTTCGGAGGAACGAAGCATCACCGGACCGCGTTCGCGGGAGCGACGACGGGGCAGCAGCTCCTGTACGCGCTGGACGAACAGGTACGGCGCTATGAAGCCGAAGGTCTCGTGACCAAGTACGAGAACTGGGAGTTCTTGTCCGCGGTGCTGGACGACGAAGGAGCTTGCCGCGGCATTTGCGCCCAAAACCTGCGCTCCATGGAAGTCGTCACGTTCGCTTCCGACGCGGTGATTTTGGCGACGGGCGGCCCCGGGATCATTTTCGGCAAAACGACCAACTCGGTTATCAATACGGGAACGGCGGCCAGCGCCGTATACCAACAGGGCGTCCATTACGCGAACGGCGAGTTTATCCAAATTCACCCGACGGCGATTCCGGGGGACGACAAGCTCCGGCTGATGTCCGAATCCGCGCGCGGGGAAGGCGGCCGAATCTGGACGTACAAGGACGGGAAGCCTTGGTACTTCCTCGAGGAAAAATACCCGGCTTACGGCAATCTGGTGCCGCGCGATATCGCCACGCGGGAAATTTTCCACGTGTGCGTCGATATGAAGCTGGGGATCAACGGGGAGAACATGGTATATCTCGACCTTTCCCACAAAGACCCGAAGGAGCTGGACGTGAAGCTCGGCGGCATCATTGAAATCTATGAAAAATTCATGGGCGACGATCCGCGCAAAATTCCGATGAAAATTTTCCCGGCGGTCCATTATTCCATGGGCGGCATGTGGGTGGATTATAACCAGATGACCAACATTCCCGGCCTGTTTGCGGCGGGGGAATGCGAGTATCAGTACCACGGGGCGAACCGGCTCGGCGCCAACTCCCTGGTGTCCGCCATTTACGGCGGGATGGTGGCCGGACCGAAGGCGGTGGAATACATCCGCGGCCTGAAGAAGTCGGCGGAAGACATCAATCCGGCGGTTTACGACCGCTACCGCAAACAACAGGAGGAGAAGTACGAGGGGCTGCTGGCCATGAACGGCACGGAGAATCCGTACGTGCTTCACAAAGAGCTTGGCGAGTGGATGACCGACAATATGACGGTGGTCCGCTACAATAGCAAACTGGAAGCGACGATCGGCAAAATCAAGGAACTGAAGCAGCGTTACAAAAACATCAACATCAACGATACGTCCCGTTGGAACAATACCGGCGCCTCATTTACCCGTCAGCTGTGGAACATGCTGGAGCTGGCCGAAGCGATGACGCTGGGGGCGCTGCTGCGCAACGAAAGCCGCGGCGCGCACTACAAGCCGGATTTCCCGACGCGGAATGACGAGGAGTTTCTCAAGACGACCAAGGCGGCTTGGACGCCGGACGGACCGCAGATTTCCTATGAAGAAGTGGACGTCTCGCTGATTCCGCCGCGGATTCGCGATTACTCGAAGGATAAATAGGAGGGGAGAAACCATGGCTACAGCGGAACCGAAATTAACAGCGAAAAGAGTCAAGTTCATCATTACACGCCAGGATGACCCGAACTCCGCATCTTATACGGAAGAATTCGAACTGGATTACCGTCCCGGCATGAACGTGATCAGCGCTTTGATGGAAATTCAGCGGAACCCGGTCAACGTGAAGGGAGAATCGACCGCTCCCGTCTGCTGGGAGTCCAACTGTCTGGAAGAAGTGTGCGGAGCCTGCTCCATGGTGATCAACGGCAAGCCGCGGCAGGCATGCGCCGCGCTGGTCGACAACCTGGAGCAGCCGATCCGGGTCGAACCGATGCGGACCTTCCCGGTCGTTCGCGACCTGGTCATTGACCGTAGCCGGATGTTCAATGCGCTGAAGCGCGTGAAGGCCTGGATTCCCATCGACGGCACGTACGATCTGGGGCCGGGGCCGCGTATGGCGGAGAAGAAACGCCAGTGGGCTTACGAGCTGTCCAAGTGCATGACCTGCGGGGTCTGCCTGGAGGCGTGCCCGAACGTCAACGAGAAGACCGATTTTATCGGCCCGGCCGCGATTTCCCAGGTGCGCTTGTTCAACGCGCACCCAACCGGCGAAATGAACGCCGAGGAACGGCTGGAGGCGCTGATGGAGGACGGGGGCATCGAAGGCTGCGGCAACTCGCAGAACTGCGTACGCGCTTGTCCGAAGGGCATCCCGTTGACGACCTCCATCGCCGAAATGAACAAAGCGACGACCAAGCATATGTTCAAACGTTGGTTGGGCGTGTAGTTATTATATTTAAAGCAGTCTCTCAAGCAGATTCTCTGACAGTGCAGGGAATCTGCTTTTTTAATATTTTTGAAAGCTCAAACAAATTTTATATTGATATGCGGGAAATATGATTTTGAAGCCATTCAATACCTTATTGCACTGGCAATTGACCTTAAGGTTCAATAGAGACTTGGATAGGAATATCTTCTGTTTTTTTACTTCACTGGGGTTTCGCTGGCTTCGGTAGCCAAGGCAGAGTTACTTATTCTTTTGACGTATTTTCCGACGTTTCGGGTTGACCTTCCAACTGAAGGATGACACGCACATTGGGATGGATATTGTGTTAATCAGCGGTAAAATGCTCGGTTTTCTACTCTGGCTACTACTTGTCAGGAGCCAGATTTCCAGAAGACTTTACCCTAAGAATAGGATGCTCGATCAGGGTAAGAATGGCATGGGCTTGTAGCGGTAGTAACCTTGACAACCCACCCGAACTAAATCAACAGCCAGATAAGGTCAGGTAGTTTGCGAAATAGTTTTGGTTTCTCAACGACATCTCTTCTCTCGGATTATTTTTGGTTAGTGGATATGGTAGATTCATAGATGTGAAAATATTGAGAGAGCGTCTTACATTTATAGATACCTTCTTAGTGGGGGAGATTTAATTGTTCTTTTCAAAAACATTCAATGTAGTTAATCTTTCAGAAACAGTAAATTGAAAATTTAAATTATTTTTTTACAAATAGAAAATATTTACTTACGAGGAGTTACATGGTATTCTATAATCGAAAACGTTACCGAAAATGATACCGGTAATGTTTTCGATGATATATCTATATAACTATTAAAAAGGGGGGCATTCTATGGTTTTTTAAAGTAGAGTCATAAAAAGTCTTATACTATTACTTATTTTTAGAGGAGGTATATATTATGAAAAAAAGCAAATTATTTATTTCAGCCTTAATAACTGTAATTTTTGTTTGCTCGATGGGGACAGCAGCATTTGCATCTAATTCTGATTACTCTACTCCTAAGATAGCAGCGGCAACAAGTAGTTCTTCATATATTCAATCTAAAGAAGTTTATAGCAAAATAACAGGTGAATTAATAGGTTATGTAGACCTGACATATACAAAGTTTACAAATGCTAGCGGTCGACCACAATTTGATGTTGTACAAGCTTCAGTTGTTTTTACACGTGATTATTATCGTGGTAATTGCGAAATTACTAAAGCCACCGGGGATGTTGTAGTTGTTAAAGTAAACTATAATAACCTAGGCATTGATGTCGGATACCAAACTTACTCATTCCTACCATGAGCTTGTATAATATATTTTTAAAAAGAACTCCTGTAATTGCTGTAATTTGGTCAAGCCCCAATTTAGTAGACACTGAAAAAAACACCTAGGCTATAAACTGACGCCGGTACTCTACCAGCGTCAGTTTATTTAATTCATGCTGTGGTCGTCGTTGGTTATAAAATTGTATATATACTTCGATTCGGCTTTGTGCTTCAGAAGACCTTCGGATATCATAAGATTAGAGCGCTTCCGTCTTGAGATGCGAGAAGAAGCTCTCCATTGAGGCGTTATTTAGACAATTTTCTTGACGAGACATGCTGATTTGGGCGCCAACCTTTGGCCGCGTGTCGTGGTATGCATGAGACGTGTACTGGAATCCCTGGTCACTGTGAACGACGAGTCCGTCACATCTTTATGTTTGGCAAAAGTCTTTGCGAATGTCTGCAGAACAAGTTCATTGTCATTACGCTCACCGAACTGGTAAGCGAAAATTTCATTATTGAATAAAGTCTTTTACGGCAGAAAGATATAGCCAGCGCTTGCCTACCCGATATTGAGTTTTAAAGTCGCGTTTTAGGAGATTCTCAGCCACACGCTCTTCAGCCTTATACTGCATGTTAAACCGGCTTCTCCGGCGAATTCTAGCTAGAAGTCCGAGAGTTTGCATAGACGCATCACCTTCTTGTGGTTCATCGACACGCCCTCATCCTGCCATACAAACAGCTGAAGCTGACGGTAGACGTATTTCCCCTTGTAGCGGTTGTAAACCTTGTTGATGAGTCCCAAGGCCTCAAAAGCTTGTAACGTTCCTATTCCCCCCCTGCTTCCTGATTTTTAAACATTTTTAGCATATTAAAAATCCTCGAATTATGATATTATTTTATATTTCATTTAAAAACCTTACTCTATATAGATCCTCTTGTCTTCAGTTACCGGTATTGATATATTTTTAGAAGACAGATTACGGAGTAAGGGAAGATCGGATATGGCTTCAATGACAATTATCGATATCGCGAAGATGTGTGGGGTTGGCGTGACGACGGTTTCCCGGGCCATAAATAATCATCCCGATATCAGCGAAGAGACGAAAGCGATGATTATGAAGGTCATCAAAGAGAATCATTACGTTCCGAACAACAGCGCCCGGAATTTGAAGCGTTCCGCTTCCAAGACGATCGCCGTGCTGATCAAGGGGATTACCAACCCTTTTTTCAACCGGATGATTCAGGTGTTTGAGAAAGAAATTCAGCGCAAGAAGTACTCTTTCATCCTTCAACGGGTAGACGAAAACCAGGATGAGATCGATGTGGCGATTGAGTTGGAGAAGGAGAAGCGGTTAAAAGGGATCGTCTTTCTCGGCGGTAATTTTTCGCATGCGAAGGAGAAGCTGGAGCAGTTGACGGTTCCTTTCGTGCTGAGCACGATTGGTATGGCCGCGGAGTACGATCCGCACGAATATTCCTCCGTTTCGGTCGATGACTTCAAAGAAAGCTATAAGATGGTGGATTATCTGTGCAAGCTGGGACACCGGCAAATCGCCATCCTTACGGCGTCCATGGATGACGTGAGCATCGGAAAACTCCGGTATGAAGGATACAAGAAGGCGTTGGAGGATCACGGTCTGCAAGTGAATGACAAGCTGGTGTTTTCTATGAAAGAAGACATCGAAAGCTATTCCATGGAGAACGGTTACGTCGTTACCAAGGAACTGCTTGCCTCCGGGGAGGATTTCACCGCGCTGTTTGCCGTGTCGGACAGCTTGGCCGTGGGCGCCTGCAAGGCGATCTTCGAGAGCGGCAAATCGGTTCCCGGTGATTATTCGGTAGCCGGCTTCGACGGGCTGGATATCGCCTATTACTATAATCCGTCGATCACCACGATCCGCCAGCCGGTCGAAGAAATCGCCGAAGAGACGATCAAAATCCTGTTCGATCTGATCCATAAAAAGACGACGCATGCCCATAAAACCTTCCCTGCGGAGCTGGTTGTCAGGGAGTCCACGGTTCCACTTTTCCGCTGATTCCGCTGAAAAAGCCCCTTGTCTACCGGAGCAAATCCGAGGGACGGGGGTTTTTGTGATGATCATCTCCTTTGCTCCTCTTACACCGTGTAGTTCCTGCAGATCTGCAGGTATTTAAGCCGGTTCACGAGCGTATGCGAAAAAAGATGCAAATCTGCAGGTTTTTCTAGCGATTTTAGAGAAACAAGCCGGTTTCGCCGAAAATTCCTGCAGATTTGGTTACTACTTAGGACTTCCTGCTTAAGTGCGGGAAGTTTTTTTTTCTATAAAAAAGGGTTTATAACTCTTTTGTCAAAAAGGTAAGTTAATCCAATTCATGAGAGGAGCGTCACCCATGCATCTA
>NZ_JAIUDG010000016.1:0-151449 GCF_020179875.1 Paenibacillus sp. alder61 | reverse complement strand
GAACATTTCGCCCGTATTCGCGGAGTCATCTCTACCCTCCTCAAACAAAAACGCCCTATCCTGGAATCGCTCTCTTCCGCTCTTCAGGGCCGTCTCCAATTCTAAACTGCTACCTAAGTAGTAACCAATTCTGCAGGAATTTTCGACGAAATCGGCTCGTTTCTCCAAAATCGCTGGAAATGCCTGCAGATTTGCATCTTTTTTCGCATCCGCTCGGGAATCGGCCTAAATACCTGCAGATTTGCATCTTTTTGGAGTTGGAGGGTGCTTGGAGATGCCTGGAGATGCTTGGAGGTGCGCTAGGCACCTTGATCGCCGCGGCCCCTTCTCCTACTACGATGTCTGATGAGGCTAGCCGCGGAATTCCTGCAGCCCTTCGTTCAGCGAACGGGTGGCCGCATAAACTTGCTGGTACACCTTGAACAGGCGGGCATAGGCCGCTGCGTTGGCCGGGATCGGCTCATACGTTTTCCCGTAGCCGATAAACCGGTCGGCGCAGTCCTTCAGGCTGCCGAACCAGCCGCTGCCGACGGCCGCCATCATGGCCGCGCCCATGGCGGGCCCTTGCTCGTTCTTCAGCGAAACGACCGGCGTGCCGAAAATGTCGGCCTGCATTTGCAGCCAGACCGGATTCTTCGCGCCGCCGCCGATCGAGATGACGCGCTCGACGGAAATGCCGGCCTCGCGGAACAGCTCGACGGACTCGGCCAGCGAGAAGGTGATGCCTTCCATCACCGCACGGGCGAGATGCTCGCGGCGGTGCGTGCCCGACAGGCCGATGAAGCTGCCGCGGATCACGCTGTCCGCATGCGGCGTGCGCTCGCCGACCAGGTACGGCGTGAAGAGCAGGCCTTCCGCTCCCGGAGGAAGCGAGCCGACCGGCGCCAGCAGCTCATCGAAGCTGAGCCCGGGGGCAAGGGAATCCTTAAACCAGCTCAGGGAATAGCCCGCCGCCAGGGTGACCCCCATGGCGTAAAAGGCTCCCGAATGAGCGTGGTTGAAGAAATGCACCTTGCCGCCGAAGTCTTTGCTCTTGTCCTCTTCATACGTGAGGACAACGCCCGAGGTGCCGATGCTGCACAGCGCATCGCCCTGGCGGACAATGCCGGCGCCAACCGCGCCGCAGGCATTGTCCGCGCCGCCGCCGAACACCCGGGTGTTCGGCGACAACCCGCACCGCTGCGCGAATTCCGGCAGCAGCGTGCCGGCCTCCTCCGTGCTGCCGAGCAGCGGCGGGCAGAACCCTTCCGGAAGGCCGAACGCCCGGACGATCTCATCGCTCCAGGCCCCTTCCGGAACGTTCAGCAGCAGTGTGCCTGCGGCATCGGAGATTTCCATCTGCACGCGCCCGGTCATGCGGTAGCGCAGGTAATCTTTAGGCAGCACAAAGCGCGCCGCCTTGGCGAACAGCTCGGGCTCGTGCTTCTGCACCCAAAGGATCTTGGGCAGCGTAAATCCTTCCAACGCCGCGTTGCGCGTGATGTCGAGCAGCTGATTGCCAAGCTTCGCCTCGATCTCCCGGCACTCCTGCGTCGTGCGGGTATCGTTCCAGAGCATGGCGTTACGCAACACCTGGTTCTGTTCGTCCAGCAGCACCAGGCCGTGCATTTGACCGGAGAAGGAGATCCCCTCGATCTCCTCCGCCGCGACGCCGCTCTCCTGAAGCAATTGCTTCAGGCAGGCCACGGTTCCGTTCACCCATTCCTCCGGGTTCTGCTCGCTGTAACCCGGCCGCTCATGAATCAACGGGTAGGAAGCGGTCGCTTCTCCTTTGATTTCCCCCTCCTTGTTAACCAGCAGCGTTTTTACCGAGCTTGTGCCCAAGTCGATCCCGATGACATATTTCATATCGCAATCCGCTCTCCCTTCGTTCTATTCGGTCCTCTTCCTCTAATATCGACAAAAAGGGACGGCAGGCGTCCCTTTTTGTCATCTACGTTTCCAGCGGGCCATTCACCCGGGGGTTTTTTATTTTGTTCCGAAAATGTATTCGTTCAGGCGAGCCTTCACCAGCTCCAGGTGATTGGACTTGTTGCGGATATCGCTGTGCTCCAGGGCATAGGCTTCCAACGTCTTGAAGTTGGCTTTGCCGGACACGATGTCCGCGCCGATGCCGGATTTGAAGCTGGCGTAGCGCTCTTCGATCAAGCCGTCGATGAATTTGTCTTCTTTCAGCTTGGCCGCTACTTTCAAACCTTTCGCAAACGTATCCATACCGGCGATATGAGCGTAGAACAAATCTTCCGGTTCGAAGGAAGAACGTCTTACCTTCGCGTCGAAGTTTACGCCGCCGGAACCCAGGCCGCCGTTTTCAAGGATTTCATACATCGCAAGCGTAACCGCGTACAGATCGGTCGGGAACTCGTCGGTATCCCAGCCGAGCAGCATGTCGCCTTGGTTCGCGTCGATGGAACCGAGCATGTTGTTGATGCGGGCTACGCGCAGTTCGTGCTCGAACGTATGACCCGCCAATGTGGCATGGTTCGCTTCCAGGTTGAGTTTGAAGTGATCTTGCAAGCCGTATTTTTGCAGGAACGCGATCGTGGTCGCCGCATCAAAATCATATTGGTGCTTGGTCGGCTCTTTCGGTTTCGGCTCGATCAGGAATTGGCCTTTGAAGCCGATTTCCTTCGCGTAGTCGATCGCCATTTGGAAAAATCTCGCCAGGTTGTCGAGCTCCAGACCCATGTCGGTGTTCAGCAAGGACTCGTAACCTTCGCGGCCGCCCCAGAATACATAGTTCTCCGCGCCGAGTTCAACCGCGGTTTCCAGACCTTTCTTGACTTGTGCCGCAGCATAAGCAAATACGTCGGCGTTCGACGTTGTAGCCGCACCATGGACATAACGCGGGTTGGAGAACATGTTCGCCGTGTTCCACAACAGCTTGATGCCGGTCGATTGCATGCCTTCCTTCAGTTTGGCGACGATCACGTCGAGGTTTTGATTGGATTCGCGCAGCGTTGCGCCTTCCGGTGCCACGTCAACGTCATGGAAGCAGTAGTACGGCGCGCCCAGTTTCTCCAGGAACTCGAAGTTCACTTCCACGCGGGCTTTGGCCAGATCCAGACCGGATACCGTTTCCCAAGGACGGATCATATTGCCTTGGCCGAACGGATCGCTGCCGTTCATCGTCAGCGTGTGCCAGTAGGCCACCGCAAAACGGAGATGCTCCTTCATCGATTTGCCGAGTACCACTTCGTTCTCGTTATAGTGTTTGAATGCTAGAGGGTTGTTGGAGCCTGCACCTTCATACTGGATCTTGCCGATGTTCTTGAAATAACTCACCTTAGAGTCCTCCCTGCATAAAATTTAATTTTAGTAAGCCCTTACAATGTCTTGCTTATAAAATAATTTCCTCATGTTGGTCAAAGGTAGAATACCCGGCTGCCCGGGGATCATGCCCTTTTCAACTAGATCGTATCACGTTATACTTAGTTTGTCTAGCGAACTAACTAAGTTATTCAGTAAGCATTTCTTTTTTGTGTTATGATGGCACATATCAGCCTTATATTACGGAGGATTTTCATGAAAATTACCGGCGACCAGCAGTTGATAAAAAAAATGAACAAGAGCATCGTGCTGGACACGATCCGTCAGCGCCAGCCCTTGTCGCGCGCGGATATTTCCGCCGGGATCGGCCTCAACAAGGCCACCGTCTCCTCGCTCGTATCCGAGCTGATCGACAGCCGCCTCGTCACCGAAATCGGGCCGGGGGAATCCAGCGGCGGGCGCAAGCCGACGCTCCTGCTTTTCAATAAACAAGCTGGGTTTGCCATCGGGGTGGATATCCGGGTCAGCGATCTGTTGGCCGTTCTGGTCGATCTGGAAGGCAGCGTCATCCGGGAAAAAAGCGTTCCCCTTACGGATTTCACGCCGGAGAACGTGGTGGACCAAATCGGCAAAACGATCCGGCTGCTCAGCCGCAGGCTTCCCGACTCCCCCTACGGTATCGTGGGCATCGGCATCGGGGTTCCCGGACTGGTCGACGAAACCAGCCGCGTCGTTTCCGCGCCCAACCTGGGCTGGGACAACGTCGATCTGGCCGGAGCGCTCGCGGCGGAGTTCGGCGGCAATCTGCATATCGATAACGAGGCCAATGCCGGCGCCATCGGCGAAAAACTGTACGGCGCCGGCCGGGACTCGCAGAATCTGATCTATTTGAGCATCGGCGTCGGGATCGGCTCGGGCATTATCGTCGGGGGTGCGCTGTATCGCGGCACCTCCAACTTCTCCGGCGAGGTCGGCCATATGACCGTCGCGGAGGACGGTCCGCTCTGCCGTTGCGGCAATCGCGGCTGCTGGGAGACGCTCGCCTCGGAGAAGGCGCTGCTCGATCGGGCCGCCGGCATATGGCGCGACCATACGCCCGGGCTGGAGCAGATTCTGGACGCCGGCAAACGAGGGGACAAGCAGGCGCTGGACCTGCTGAACGAAATCGGCTCCCAGCTTGGGGTCGGACTGGCCAACCTGGTGAACATTCTGAATCCCGAACTCATCGTCATCGGGAACCGTCTTTCGCTGGCCGGGGAGCTATTTGAAGAGGCGATGCTGCAGACGATCAAAAACCGCAGCTTATCCTATCACCGCAAAAAGACGCATGTCGATTTTGCCAAGCTCGGCATACGTTCGACCGCGCTAGGCGCCGCATCGATGCCGATTACGGCTTTTCTGACCGATCCGGATGTCAGTGTTCGGGAGCTGTCCTGACTCGCGGAACTTGTCATGAAAAAAAGGGTTACCCCGTTCCGACGAGGCAACCCTTTTTACCCTTTTTACACTTTATCCCACTATTCTCCCCGCAAAATGCCGGAGAAACCGCTCGGCATCCACGCCGGTACATACGCCGATCTTCGGGGCGCCTTCGGGAGAGCCGACCGTGCGCCCGGCCTCTTCTCCTTCGGTAACGACCGTCACCCGCATCGGTTCGATCTTGACCAGCGACGGATCGATCGCTACCCCGACCGCCAGCGGATCATGCAGCCCGCAGCCGCCGATGCCCGGGTAGCAGGATTCGTAAAACTCCATGTAAAACTCCGTCATTTCCGCCAGGAACAACGCGTCCCGCCGGCCGGAAGCGCGCCAATCGTCCAGAAGCGTACGCGGCAGCAAGGTCTGCATCGTCACATCGAGACCGACGAGAGTCAGGGGCAAGCCTGAGCCAAACACGACCGCAGCCGCCTCCGGATCGGCCACAATATTGGCTTCCCCATACGGCGTTACGTTTCCCGGCACCGTCACGGCTCCGCCCATGACGATGACCTCGGGAATCAACGATACCAGTTCCGGTGCCTTTTCCAGAGCCAGCGCCAAGTTCGTGAGCGGACCGACCGAAATAATCGTCACTTCATTCGGATACCGTTTCACCTGCTCAATGATAAAATCCACGGCGTGTCCCGGTTGCGGCCGCCCGGCCGGTTCCGCCTTCAAAGCGTTCCCCAGCCCGTCTTCCCCGTGGACATGCCGCGAGTATTGCTTCTTCTCCCCCCGGCGGAGCGTCTCTTTGGCCCCCTCGATCACCGGGATATCTTTGCCCAGAGACTCCACGACCGCCAGCGTGTTCCGCGTCGCTTCGGGCGCGGTAATATTGCCGAAGCAAGTCGTCAAGCCGATCAATTCCAGCTCCGGCGAATGCGCCGCGTAAGCGATGGCCATCGCGTCGTCCACGCCCGTATCTACGTCCAAAATTACTTTTTTCAATGCAAGTCCTCCTATGATGCAGTTTGTCTGATGATCTTAATGATGTTCGGCCACTTTCATAAACGCCTCGGCTTCCGCAAGGTCGGGCATGGACGATTGCGCCCCTGCCCGGGTCACGGTCAAGGCCCCGACCGCATTGGCAAACGCCGTCGCCTCCCGCAGGTCCTTGCCCGCAACCAGCGCCGTAGCCAGAGCCCCGGCGAAAGCGTCGCCGGCGGCCGTCGTATCCACTGCTTCCACCTTGTAGCCCGGCAGCGTGAAGGATTGGTCCGCGTCCGTCACCACAACCCCTTTGCCGCCCAGCTTGGAAAATACGGTTCCGATGCCTTTGTCCCGAAGCACCGCGCTGGCCCGTCTCGCACTCGGCTCGTCGGAGACCTCCACGCCGGTGAGCATCGCGATCTCGCTTTCATTCGGAACGATATACCGCACCTTCGCGAGCAAGTCGTCCGGAAGCGGTCTGGCCGGCGCCGGATCCAGCATGACGGGAACGCCATGCTCCCCGGCGATGGCGACAGCCTCCACAATCGATTCTTGCGGGATCTCCAATTGAACCATAACCAGCTTGGCTCCGGCAATGGCAGCTTCGTGCTGTCTGACATAATCCGGCGTGACCCGGTAATTCGCGCCCGGCGCGACGACGATGCTGTTGTCCCCTTCCTGATCGACGTTAATCAAGGCGACGCCCGTCGATTCGCCCTCCACTCGCCCTATACAGGAGGTGTCGACGCCGGCCTGCCGCAAATTTTGGATCAGTTGATCGGCAAATACGTCATTCCCTACTCTGCCGATCATCGCCACGGAAGCCCCCAGCTTTCCGGCGGCGTAGGCCTGGTTGGCCCCTTTCCCCCCGGGGCTCGTAAAAAATCCGCTGCCCATGAGGGTTTCCCCGCGCTCCGGTCTGCGGGTGACCTGAACCACCATATCCATATTTAAACTTCCGATGACTACAATCTCTGAACTCATTCCCTGATCCTCCCTGCGGATGATAGAAACCCTTTACGGTCATCATAAAGGCTGCGGCCTTGGACCGCAACCCGGCCGCCCGCGGGCCCGCTTAAGCAGGTCAGACGCTATCGCCTATATCATAGGCCGGATCGCTCCGTATTAACGCCACCGCCTCTTCCTCCGGCAACGGCTTGCTTATGTAATAACCCTGAATCACATCGCATTTGGAACGCTTCACGTGACGAATCTGGCGGTCGGTCTCCACTCCCTCGGCGATGACCTGAAGCCCCATTTTTCGTCCGATCAGCACGATAGCCCGGGCCAACGACCGCTTGTCATCCTCGGCCGGAACTTGTTCGATGAAGGTTTTGTCGATTTTCAGCGTCGTGATCGGCATCTGCTTCAAGTAGCCCAAAGAGGAATAGCCGGTACCGAAATCATCCAGGGCGATTTGAATCCCCTGCGCGCGCAGGTAGGTCAAATTCGGAATCAGCCGGTCGAAGGATTCGATAATGGTGGACTCCGTGATCTCCAGCTCCAAATACTGCGGCGCAAGCCCCGTAGTCGACAAGGCCTCCATCACTTTATCCACAAAATCCTCCTGCTGGAGCTGAACCACCGAAATATTGACGGCGATTTTATAATGTCCCAGCCCCTCATTTTGCAAACGCTTCGCGAACCGGCAAGCCTGAAGAATGACCCACTCCCCGATGGACACGATCAGCCTGCTGTCTTCGGCGACTTTAATGAAGGTCAGCGGCGAAACGAAACCGAGCTCCGGACTGTTCCAGCGAATCAGCGCTTCAAAACCGATCACCTTGCCGGTCTTCAAACTGACTTGAGGTTGATAATACAGCAGGAATTCCTCATTGCTCAGCCCCTGCCGCAAATGTTTCTCCAGCAGCACCCGGTCGTTAAACGCCTGCAGGAAAGCTGGGTCAAAGATCATATATTTCCCTTTTCCCGCCTCCTTGGCGGCATACATGGCGACGTCGGCGTTCTTTAAGATCTCCTCGGGCGTGGTTCCATGCTGCGGATAAAAGGAGATGCCGATGCTGATCGAAATGTAGAGATCGCTCCCGTCGATGTGGAAGGGGGTCTTGAACCCTTCCAGCAAGCGTTCGGCCAGCAGGATGGCTCGTCCCGTCGTGTCGATGTCTTTTTGTAAAATAACGAATTCATCGCCGCCCAAACGGAACAGCATGGCCTCTTCCGCTGCGATAAGCGAAGCCAGACGGGAGCTTGCCTCCCGGAGCACCCGGTCCCCGAATTTATGTCCCAGCGTGTCGTTTATGTATTTGAAATTGTCCGTGTCCACGAAAAAGAGCGCCGCCTTCCTCCGCGGCCCGGCAAAAAAAGACTCCAATTCCTGGAGCAGATACAACCGGTTCGGCAAATCGCTCAGCTCGTCATGATAAGCCAAATGCAGCAAGCGCTCCTGGGACAGCTTGAGTTCATGAATGTCCGAGATGGAACCCGTCAAACGGTAAGGTTCCCCGGCTTCATTATAAACGATTTTCCCCCTGGCCAGAAACCAGCGGTATTCGCCGTTCTTCATCCGCAGCCGATACTCGCACTCAAACAAGGACCGCTCGTTCCCTTTCGCTTTCGTCATTTCCAGCTCATAGGTATGAATATCATCGGGGTGGACGATATTCTCCAGCATCTCGCTGGTCACTTCATCCTCGCGCGTATATCCCAGCAGTTCGAACCAACGCGGGGAATAATAATGCCGCTTGCGGACCAAATCGATCTCCCAAATCCCTCCGTTGGAGGCTTCGGTAACCAGACGGTAACGCTCTTCATTGCGACGGAGCCTGTCCTGATTATCCAAGAGCTGCTCATAGCTGTAGCGAAGCTCTTCCTGGGCCGCCGCCAATTGCTCGTAGATCGCCTCCAGCTCTTCGTAGCTGTTCTGCAATTTGTTTTCGAAGATTTTACGCTCTTGGATATCCATCCCGGCCACGATAAAAACGTCCTCAACTCCGCTCAAGCCGTGGATCACCGAGGTTCGAAACAAGAAAGCCCTCGGAAACGCCCCGTTCCGGCCGATCAGGGTCATCTCCCGATTCTCGACGAATTTCATCGATAGCGCCTCATCCAGCAACACCGCCAGATCTCCGTACCTTGCCCGGATCTCGGGCAGTTCATCGTATTTCACGCCGACCGCGTCCTGTTCCCGAATCCCGGTTAACTGCTCGGCGTAGGCATTGATGCGAACCGTCGTTTTATCCCCTTGCACCGCCCAGACAAACAAATTCGCATGGTCGAGCACATCCCTCGAAAATTCCCGTTCTCCGCGAATCGTCCTCCGCAAGCGATTGATGTACAGCTTGAGCAGGATATAACTGATCGCGACCAATAGTACGGCAAGGATAGCCAGGGCCATATAGTTATTGCGGATTCGGTCGGCATAAAATTCCGAGTTCACAAAAAAATAGCGCTGATACAACGCCTCATACCCGCTCTCTCCCCGCAATTCCCCGATTCTGCGATTCAAGTAGTCGACCAGTTCGGGATTCCCTTTGCTGACGCCATAAGCGATATCCACGGGGTAGAGATCGTGAGCAACCTGCCGGATTTCCTCGGTCAGACCTTCTTTGACAATCAAATAGTTGACGACATGCTGATTCTCAAACAGCAGATCGATCGTACCCGCGCGCAAAGCCTTGATTCCTTCCTCCACGGTCGGAAACGTAAGGAATTCGCTCAGCCCGGCCTCTTCCTTTAATTGCCGCTCGGTGTATTGCCCGGCCGCGACTCCGACTTTGAAGTTGGATAGTGCTTCCGGCGTCACAGGCTCGTTCCGTTCCAAGGATGGTTTGGCGTAAATGCCCGTGTATGTACGCATAACGGGATTGGAAAAAAGGATGTCCCGCTCCCGCTCCTCGGTTACGGCCATAAGCCCGACGGTATCGACTTCCCCGTTCACAAGCTTGGCGTAAGCCGAATTCCAAGCGCTGAACGTATAGTACAGCGAATACTTCTCATCTTCAAAAATCAGGCGGGTCAACTCCAAATCAAACCCCGACGGGTAGCCGTGCTGATTAAACTTAAACGGAGGATAGTCCAACTCGGAGTAATAGGTAACGTTATGTCGGCTTACCGAACCTTTGGCCGGAAGAGAAAGGGAAGAGCTGATTATGACCGCAAAAACAAGCATCCATACAATCCGCTTCATCATTATGCACCCTTTATATTAGAGATCTTGCAGCCGGCCGCCGAACAAAATGAACAGGGAGCGGAGATTGCAAGCCGAAAAAACAGGAACTGGAAGCATTTTTTCAGGATAATCCGCCTATTTCATTTAATTTTAACATATTCAAGGATATACAAATAGGATATTTTACCTAATCCCTAAAACTTATAAACGTCCGGCTCATCAGTCTAAAGACACGCATAGAAAAACCGCCCATCGCTTATTCGCTGACGGACGGCATGAATTTTCGCTTACTTTTTTCCAGGTTCCGAGGATTCCTGGGCTTCCAAAAACGGCTTGTTCACAAAGTAGTACATAAATCCCATCAGCAGCACCCCGCCGATCAGATTGCCGAAGGTCACCGGAACCAGATTGTGCAAAACCCCCTCGAAGGAGATCGTTCCCGGATGATTCAGGACCAACGCGATGGCAAAAGTACACATGTTGGCGATGCTGTGTTCATACCCCGAAATGAAGAAACAGAATACGAACAGCATCATCGCAAACATTTTCGCACCGTCCCCCTGCAGGGACATCGGGATAAAGAACGCCAGACACACCAGCCAGTTACACAAAATGGCGCGGAAGAACAGTTCGACCGTCGAGGTGCTCATCTTGTGCTCCACCACGTTTAACAAGAAACTGTTGACCGACGTATCGGCAAACAAACCCGTAAGATAAATGAGCAGCGCAAAGGTGCACGCCCCCAGGATATTTCCCGCGTAACTAAGCACCCAAAGCTTCACCACCTGCAGCCACTTCAGTTTCTTGCGAAGAGCCGCGTAGGTGTAATAGAAGGTGTTCCCGGTGAAAAGATCCCCTCCCCCGTAGGCGATCAAAATAATGGCCGCCCCGAACGTAACGGCCGCCATCGGATAGGTCAGCGGCGAGTGCTCGAGGTAGAAAAAGTTTCCGGTTTTGAAGGCGACGATCACCCCGAATCCGATGAACATGCTTGCCAGCATCGCTCTGGCAATATAACGGAGATGGCTCTGCTTGAAGATTTTGTACTTTTTAAGCGCAAGCTCCTCCACTTTTAATAGCGATTCTGTTTCCATAATGCCTCCCTATGTGGTATTTCTCCCCATTCTCCATATATCCGACCGTCTGTCAACCCGCCCTCGGCTGGTCGAAACAAGGATATTTACTTTTTGCCCATTTTTGTGCATAATAATATATAGAATGTGATAATGATTCTCATTATTAATAAAAGTTCATCCAGATTACTTTCACCTAAAGGAGCATGAAGCCCATGAACATAACTACCCGCAAATCCTCGCTGCAAATCGACGATTACTTGGATCTGCTGAACCTGGCAGCGTCTTTGGGCGATGTGAAATGGCAGAAGGAAATCCTCCGCAAGCTGAACTACCTGCAGGCCGACCTGCAGCCAAAATAGATGGAAACCAGAGGAATGAAATTTCATATTCCGTTAGAGAGCATCCGATATCTGGGCATAAAAGCGCCCGGTTTACGGATGTTTTTTTATGCCTCGGAGCGGGGGATCGCAGGGAGTGAGAAGGAGCGGAATGCCGAGCTGGGAGGCTGAGGCCGAGAGCTGAGGCCGGGAGGCTAAGGCTGGGACGCTGAGGCTGGGACGCTATAGCAGGGACGGTATAGCTCGAACGCTATGGCCGGGACGCTGTAGTCGAGAATTAACGGGATTTCTTCCCGTTAATTCGACTCAAATCGCCCACACGGAGAGAATTAGCGGGATTTTCTACCGCTAATTCGGTATAAATGGGCCGGGAGAGCCTTCCGAGGCAAGATTAGCTGGACTTTTTCCAGCTATTTGCTCGCCGCCGGCCGGGAGGCTGTAATTAACGGGAGGTTTTCCCGTTAATTTTCCACCTCCCTCCGCCCACATATACTTCACGTAACTCGTACGCCTTCAGACGCTAGTACTCAAACTTATCATGTTACTCCAACTAACTAGTCTTTATCATCCGTGCCAATGCATCTTGTTCGTGGGATCTAGGCAGGCCGAGATGCTGGGGCCAGGGTTGAGGCCCGGATGCTGAGGCCGGGACATTGAGGACGGAACGCTATAGCTGGAACGCTATAGCTCGAACGCTATGGCCGGGAATTAACGGGATTTTTTCCCGTCAATTCGGCTCAAATCGCCCACACGGAGAGAATTAGCGGGATTTTCTACCGCTAATTCGGTATAAATGGGCCGGGAGAGCCTTCCGAGGCAAGATTAGCTGGACTTTTTCCAGCTATTTGCTCGCCGCCGGCTTGGAGGCTGAAATTAACGGGAGGTTTTCCCGTTAATTTCTACGGACTCACTTTGCGGGCCGGGGATAGCACGCTACGATTTGCGGACACCGACCGGTCATGGAGAGCGCTCTCCGATTTGCAGCAGGCAGGTCGGTGACAGCGGGGCAATGGGCCGCAAGCAGCCGGTTACCCCTGCAAAAAGCGGCATACTTCCTGGGCGGCCTCGCGTCCCTCCCGGATGGCCCAGACGACCAGGCTCTGGCCGCGCCGCATGTCGCCGGCCGCGAAGATCCCGGGGACGTTGGTGCTGTAGCGGCCGTCCGCGGTTTTGACGTTGGTGCGGGCGTCGCGCTCAATGCCCCAGGCTCCGAGGAGGCCATCCTCGGGGCCGGTGAAGCCGAGCGCGAGCAGCACCAGATCGGCCGGCAGGACCCGCTCGGTTCCCGCGATTTCGACGGGAACCTGCCGTCCGTCCCCGGCCGGCTGCCACTCGACTTCAACCGCGCAGACGCCGGCGACGCGGCCTTGGCCGTCGCCGATAAACCGCCGGGTTGAAGTGAGGTAGCGCCGGGGATCGCCGCCGAAGAGGGCCGCTGCCTCCTGTTGAGCGTAATCGGTCTTCAGCACCTTCGGCCACTCGGGCCACGGATTCCCCGGCTGGCGGCGCAGAGGCGGCTGGGGCATAATCTCAAGCTGAACGACGCTACGGCAGCCATGGCGGATCGCGGTCGCCACGCAATCCGTCCCCGTATCCCCTCCGCCGATGACGACGACATCCTTCCCTTTGGCGGAGATGTACCGGCCGTCCTTCAGGCCGGAGTCCAGCAGGCTCCGCGTATTCAAGGTCAGGAAGTCCATCGCCTGGTGAATCCCGTTCAGCGCTCTTCCCTCCAGCGCCAGGTCCCTTGCCCGCGCAGCTCCGCAGCACAGGACGACCGCGTCGAACGCCGCGGTCAGTTCTTCGCGGGTCACCGATGTGCCGACCTCGCATCCGGTGACGAAGGAGATCCCCTCCGCGGCCAGCAGGTCTACACGCCGCTCCACGAGCGTCTTGTCCAGCTTCATGTTCGGGATCCCGTACATCAGCAGGCCGCCGATCCGATCGGCCCGCTCGAACACCGTCACCGTGTGACCCGCCCGGTTCAACTGGTCCGCGCAGGCGAGCCCCGCCGGGCCGGAGCCGACGACCGCCACCTTCTTGCCGCTGCGGACCGCCGGGGGCTCCGGCCGGATCCAGCCTTCGGCGAAGCCCCTGTCGACGATCGCCCGCTCGATGGCTTTGACCGTGACGGGCGAGCCATGCTTCCCTGCGGTGCAGGCCCCTTCACAAGGCGCCGGACAGACCCGCCCGGTGAATTCCGGGAAGTTGTTCGCCTTGTGCAGACGTCTCAGCGCTTCTTTCCAATTGCCGCGAAAGATGAGGTCATTCCACTCCGGAATCAGGTTGTGGACGGGACAACCCGACGTCATCCCCGAAAGCATCCGTCCGGCATGGCAAAAAGGGGTTCCGCAATCCATGCACCGCGCCCCTTGCATTCTCATCCGCTCTTCCGTAAGCGGAACCGTAAATTCACCCCAGGTTTGAATCCGTGACAGCGGCTGCACCTCGCCCGGAACTTCGCGCTCATACTCCAAAAACCCCGTGGCCTTTCCCATTCCATTACTCCTCCTCTTTCCGCGGACTATCGGCAAATTTTTCTTCACTGCTATAAAGCGGTAAAATCAATGGGTATAAAAACTCACCGAGCTCGTTAATTATAACTATGGTAGCATCGAACTCCTTCCCGCAGAATGAAGAAAATCACTCCATCTCCCGGCCTGCGATGCATCCGCTGTCCCCGACGGTCGCCGATCCCGGTGACGGACCGCGGTAACGGACCGTGGTCGCCAACCGCGATTGCGGACGAAAAAGGCCAACCCAGCCGCTTCTCTCAACTTGGGTCGGCCCGTCTATACGGCGCGGTTGTCAGTGAATTTCCTAACCGCGCGCGTCCGGCGAGCCGGTCAGCTTTTCCTGACCGGCGAACAATTTCCCCCTGTACTCATACGGGGAAATGCCCTCGAGTTCCTTGAATACCTTGGAGAACTGCTTCGTATTCTCAAAGCCTACGGCGGCCCCGATCTCCGACAGTTTAAGCGTACCGGTTCCGATCATCTCCTTGGCTTTACGGATCCGGACTTTTTTCAGATAAACCACAAAGCTCTCTCCGGTGTACGCCTTAAAGGCCTCGCTGAAATAAGTATAGTTTAGGGAAACATAGTTGCTAACCATCGCCATGTTCAAAGCCCGATGGTAATTGTCCTCGATATAGGCGACCGCGGCCCTCATTTCCTCGTGCCCGCCATGCGCGGAACGAATCCCTTGGATATACTTATCCAGGTCCAGCAGGAGCTGCTTCAGGGAGCGGAAATAGTCGTGGAAATGGCGGAAGCTGGCCATATTGCCCACTTTGCGGTACAGCTTCAGCACTTCGACGGAAGCCTCGCCGTAAATCCGGAACACCTCATCCAGCACCTGCTCGTTGAAGCGCTTGCCGACGGCCTCCAGATAAGCGATATCGATGCCCGCCAACCGGTCCAGCTTGAAGATGTTGTGCAGCAGCTCCCCGATCTCTTTTTCCCGGTTCGTTCCCAGCATATTGCCAAGCTTCCGGATTTCCTCCTCCGGAACGGGATAACTTAGCCGGGCTTCCGAAAGCTCACTGTACCAGATCAACCGCGTTTTGGGATAGATAAACGTGTAGTCCAAAGACTTCCGCGCTTCACGGTAGCAGGTCCAAATCTCCTCCGGCCGGCTGCCCTCTTCGCTGATGCCCATCAGCAGTCCGTCCAGTTCCTTCTCCTCGGCCAGCTTCGCCATCTCCGCAAATTTCCGCTGCGGTCCTCCTATAAGCACGACCCGGCCCTCGTGGTCTTGAAAGGAAGCGTTGAGCTGGCCGTTTACGCTGCTCAGCATGTGCTCGGCCAACCGCTGCAGCTCCTCGCGTTTCATTTGCCGGCCATCCTCGTACTTATAATTGATGATCGATACGGCAAACGGAATGGCGTAGCGCTCAAAGCCGATCTCCTCGCCGAGCTTCCGCGCTTCGGTGTCCGGCGGAGTCTCTTCCCGGAGGAGCAAATCCTGCAGGCGTTTGGACTGCAGCTGCACCCGGTACGCCTCGGTAACGGCGATCTGCTCCGCCAGTTCGGCCCTTTTCCCCAGCTCCTCCTCGCTCTTACGCAGCGCAGCGAACAACTCGTCCCGGCGAATCGGCTTCAGCAGATAATCCATCACCTGATACCGGATGGCCGCTTTGGCGTATTCGAAGTCCTCGTATCCGCTGAGGATGATGACGATCGGACGCCTGCCCGGCTGACCCTGCGGCGTTGCCGCCAGCTTTTCGATCAGGGCGATGCCGTCCATCACGGGCATGCGGATATCCGTGATGACGATGTCCGCCCCTTCGGCGCAAAACAGTTCAAACGCCTCCGCCCCATGCCGGGCCGTCATTACGAGATGCTTGCCGGGAAAATCCCGTTCGATCATCGCTTTCAGCCCGAAGCGGATATTCTTCTCATCATCGACGATCAACAATTTGGCCATGTTTGCCTTCTCCTCCCGTCAGAAGCACCTTCGGTATGATCATGACTACATTCGTATTCACGCCGCGTTCGCTAAACACTTCCAGACCATAGCGGGGGCCGAAAAACATCCGGACCCGTTCCTGGACGTTGCGGAGTCCGATGCCCCTGTCCTTCGGTTCGGGACCGAAGCTGCCGGGCACCTTCGCCCGGACGCCGGCCAGCCCCAGCGCCGCATTGAGCCTATCCAAAGCCTCGGGCTCCAGGCCCTGCCCGTTATCGGTCACCGAAATCCGCACATCCCCGTCCCCCCAGTCGGTCGCCCGGATCGAGATCTCCCGCTCCTCCTGCTCCTCGCCCGTCCACGCGTGTTTGACCGCGTTTTCGACGATCGGCTGCAGGGACATTTTCAGCACCTCAAGCTCCAGCAGCGATTCGGGCACCTCCACCTTCAAGACGATCGGCTCATCAAAACGAATGTTCATGACTTCGGTATAGTTTTCAATGTGCCGAAGCTCATCCCGAAGCTTCACATACTCCCCCGACCATTTAAAGTTATAGCGCATCATCCCCCCGAGGGAGGTCAAGGCGTCCGATATCGCCCGCTGGCCCTCCATCTCGGCCAACATTTTAATGTTCTCCAGCGTATTGTACAAAAAGTGCGAATCGATCTGGTTGTGAAGCGTCCGAAGCTCGGCTTCCTTGGTGAGCGCCTGCTTGCGGATTCCCTGGGCGATCAGCTCGTTGATCGTCTGGATCAGCTTGTTGAAATGATGCGCCAATTCGCCGACTTCCCCGCTGCCTTTGATCTGCGGAATCGGGGTATGAAGTTCGCCTCTGCGCACCCGCTTCATCGCCTCGGTCAACCGCCGCAAATTTTTGAGAATAAAAGAGTTCAAAAAATAAGTAATGACCGATAGCAGGGCGATCAGGCCTATATTCGCGGCGATAATCTGTCTTTTGGACTTGGAAATGCCGTCCAGGGCCCCTTCCAGGGAAACCACGTTCACGAGGCTCGCATCGATTCGCTCCACGGGGGATACCGTGATCAGATACGATTTGCCGTCCAACTGGAACCGGATCTCTCCCTCGCGGGTGCCCAGTTCTCCCTGAAGGAGCTCGCGGATTTTTTGCTGAAGCAGCTTGTCGCTTCCGGCCAAATATTGACCGGGGTCCAGATACAATTCTCCGTTCCCGTCCACGAGCAGCATCTGGGATTCATAATTTGAAATGTCCGTGTACACTCTGGGGGCAAAATCCTTCAGCAGCATCTCCACCCCAACGATGCCGATATGATTCTCCTCGCGGATTTCCCGGAAAAGTGAGATTTTCGGCTCATTCTCCGTCGGCTCCGAGGTAAACCTCTTCATAATATCCTTGTCGGTCTTCTGGAAGACCCACAACAATCCCCCATCCAACCCGTTTACGGTGTTGTACCAGGGTTCGTTCTGAATACGGCTCTCTCGGAACACGGTCGGCCAGATTTCGTGAATGCGCGGGTTGTCGGTAAAAAGGCGCCAGTGAACGATTTGCGGCGTATTGATTTGAATCAGGCTGAAGCCCGCGAATACTTCGCGGTCCCAAGCGATCAATTCGCTCGTGCCCGGCTCATGATCCAGATTCAGATATTCCATCACCTTGGGATTGGAAATGGAGACCTGCGCGGCCAGCTCCATCGCGTCGATCTGCTTTTGAATCTGCGTCTTTTCCAATTCGATGGTAAACTGGCTCTTGCGCAGCGCGTCCTCGATGTAATTCTCGTGAATCTGATTGAACAGTATATTGGACACCCCGATGCTGGGAATGAGAAAAACCGCGATATAAGCCGCGACGAGACGGCTCTGCATCGATCTTTTTCCAAGCCAATACAGCAGGGGCGCCAGGCCCGATCTGATTCTTTGCTTCATCCCGATGTCCCCCGGATACGGACAAACGGGCCCCCCCGCCCGGCAAGCCGCGCAAGGAACCCCGTATTCGTCCTGAATTGATGGAACTCTTGTTTCGTTATTTTATGAATTCGGCCAGCTTCGCCACGTTCTCCTCATACTTCTTCTGCCGGTATTCCTGAACCTTGGCGAACCCAAGCTCCTCCCGTTTCTTCAAATAATCGCCCCAGATTTGGTCGAATTCTTGATCCGACTTGGAGAGGACCAGTTTCGGCAGCACTTTGCCCCACTCCTGAAGGACTTTCGTGTTGATGATGCCTTCCTCGGAATTGCCCTGCGGATCGAGCTGGTCGAACTGCGAGAAGCTCTTCGCCTTGCCGATCGTCCAATCGACCATCTGTTTGAACGGCTCCACGGCAGGCGGTTCCCAGGCCGGCGTTATATTCGTATCCATCAGCATCCAAAATTTGTGGGAAGCCCCGTATTTCTTGTCGAACGCGTCGCGGTCCGTATCCCGCAGCTTGGCGACCTCCGGCAACAGTTGATCTTTCCCCTCGATCGTATCCCAAGTCACGCCTTTTTCGCCGAGGAACGTGTCGCGCTGCCCCTCCTCGGAAATCAGATAATCCAGGAAGCGGATCGCCCGCGCCTTATCTTTGACGTCCTTGGAAATCAGCGTCACGGTCCAGCCGGAGATCGAAGGGCCGGACAGGGTCGGTTGATCCAAATTGCTGTTGGCCGGTCCGTCCACGGCGATATACACCGAGTTCGGATCGTTGGCATAGAGGACGTTTTGCTGGGCCGCCAGGTCGGTCCGGGCATAGAGCATCGCGAAATACCGGCCCTGCGCGATTTTTTCTTCCATCTGCGGACGCTTGTCGATAAAGATGTCCTTCGCGAGCAAACCTTTTTCATTGGCCTGACGCATCGTTTTTAACCATCCCACGTACTCGGGGTCGGTCGTCCGGTCATACAGCTTGCCGTCCTTATCGTAAGGAACGGCCAGGAAGTTTTGCAGATACCCTTCCAGCGAGGCATTGCCTTTTTCATGAAAATCGTACATCCCCAGCGGAATGAGCGGCTGCCCGTTCACGTCCGGGAATTTCTCCTTCGCCGCCGCAAGCGCATTCAGAAAACCTTCCGGCGTCCGCATATCGGGTTTGCCGAGCGCTTCGTACATGTCTTTGCGGACCAGGAACGTCTGGGTGGAGTTGATATTGTCGCCGAACTTTTTGTAATCCTCCGGCGATGACGAGGCGTTCGGGTATCCGTAAATGTTGCCGTCCTCCTGCGTATACCAGGATACCTTCGCCGGATCGGTCACTTTAAAGAAATACGGATCATATTGCTTCGCGAGCTCGTTAAGCGGAAGCACCAGATCGCCTTCGATCATCTTTTTGACAGCGTCTTCAGTCCAGCCCAGCGTAATGAAATCGGGAAGGCTGCCGGAGGCGATCATCGCGTTCATCTTCTCGGCTTCATTGCCGGCGGGGACGATAAAATTGACACTGACCCCGGTTTTCTTGGTGACGTATTGGGAAGTCAGATCGTCTCCCCACTTATGCGGGAACCAGGCAAAGTTAATGTACCAGTCAAAAGTAATCGGCGAGGTGTCGACCTTCCAGCCCGGGTCGTTCTCCGTCAGCTTGGTTTCCTCCGCCGTCTTGGCGCCTTCCTTGGCACCGCCTGCGGCCCCCTCCTTACCGCCCGAAGAGCAGGCCGTGGATAGAACCAGTATCAGTGCGCATAACAGCATCAGGACGTTTTTCGTCTTTCTCTTCGCATTCATGCACTTACCCCTTTTCAGTAAAAATAAATTATATGCAACCCCGGCCGGATTCGGCAAGAGGAGTTACCTAAAGAAAATCGGGCGAACGTCAACCCTTGATCGATCCGATCATCATGCCTTTGACGAAATACCGCTGCAAAAACGGATAGACGAATACGATCGGCAAGGTGGTGACCACCATCGTCGCCAGCTTGATCGACTGCGAGGTGACGGTCTTGCTGATGCCTCCCGGAATGGCGGCCACCATCTGATTGGAGCTCGACTGGGCCACGACCCGGTACAAATAAGTCTGGATCGGCTGCAGGTCCATATTGTTCAGATAGATCACTCCGGTAAAATAGTCGTTCCATTGATAAACCCCATGGAATAAAGCGATCGTGGCCACAACCGGCATGGATACGGGCAGCACGACCCGGAGAAAGATGGCCCAATCATTGGCGCCGTCGATTTTGGCCGCCTCTTCAAGACCGTCCGGAATGTCCCGGAAAAAGGTCATAAATATAATAAGGTCGAAAAAACTGAACAACGCCGGAATGATGTAGATGAGAAAATTGTCCAGTAGATGGAGGTCCTTCATCAGCAGGTAGGTCGGAATCAGGCCCCCGCCGAAAAACATCGTGATTGTCCCGATCAGAATATAAATCTTGCCTCCGATCAGGTCCCGGCGGGAAAAGGCGTACGCCACCATCGCCGTAAAAAGAACATGCAGCAGCGTGCCGAGCAGCGTCTTGGCCACGGTAATGCCCATGGCGAGCATAATCCCGGGGCTTTTCACGACCGCCGTATAATTTTCGAAACTGAACACGCGCGGCCACCAGTATATCCCGCCCCGCATCCCGTCCATCCCCTCATTAAGGGAATTGACGATCACGTACCAGATCGGGTACAGGGTAATGAAACAGATGATTAGCATCCCCATCGTATTTATCAGGTCGAAGAAGGCTTCTCCCTTGGTTTTTCTTTTTAAAGTCAACATGTTCTCAGGGCTCCTTCATTAGAGTGATCACATCCGAACGTTCAGAACAGGGACGTATTGTTCAGTTTCTTCGTCACCCGGTTCGCCAGCAGCAGCAAAATTAATGCGATGACCGACTTGAACAAGCCGATGGCCGTGGAGTACGAATAGCGTCCCGACAGCATTCCCGTTTGGTACACGTAGATGTCGATCACATTGCTGGCGCTCTCGTTCAGCGTGTTGCGCAGCACCAGGATCTGGTCGAAGTTGGAGTTCAGCACGCCGCTGACGGCCAGAATGAACAGGATCGAGATCGTCGCTTTGATGCTGGGCAAAGTGATGTACCACATCTTCTGAAAGCGTCCGGCCCCGTCGATCGTGGCAGCCTCGTACATATCCGGAGAAACGCTGGAGATAGCGGCCAGGTAAATGATGGCCGACCAACCGAGCTCCTTCCAGATATCCGAGGCGATGATGATGCCCCAAAAGTACTTAGGCTCCGCCAAGTAGGAAATCGGTTCTTGAATCAGGTGCAAGGCCATTAGGATATCGTTGATTATCCCCACGTCCGCCAGCCAGGTTGTCAGGATCCCGCCGAGAATGACCCAGGACAAAAAGTGCGGAAGATAAGAGATCGTCTGTACCGCCTTTTTGAACCGGACGGAGCGGAGTTCGTTCAGGAACAGAGCGAACAGGATCGGCAGCGGAAATCCGATAACCAGCTTGATCAGGCTGATTCCCAGCGTGTTTCTCATGACGTTCACGAAATTGTCGTCCTCAAAGAACGCTTTAAAATGCTCGAATCCGACCCATGGCGCGGAAGCGATGGATTTAACGATATTGAACTCCTTGAATGCGATGATGATGCCGTACATCGGCACATAGTTGAAGACGATCATCCAGGCGACCCCGAGCAGCGCCATGATTTGCAGATGTCGTTGCAGGAACAGCTTCTTCAGCCATTTGCGGCTGGCGGAAGGGGGGGCTTCCTCCGGCGCGGCGGCGGAAGGCCGGGCAGACTGCGGCATTTCCATTCTCAAGACCTCCAAGCGGTAAAAAGCTAGTATTTGTAAGCACTTACATATGCCTTGACATCTATTGTACGGAGATTTGGCGACGGGGATAAGGCTTCAGATTTCGTATCGGGGGTTTATTTTTCGGCTGTCCAAAAAGTATCCATTGATTTCCTGATTGGCCCGCATGTATGATGGGAGTAAGATGTACTCCCGTAAGCCGGACATCATCAGTTTCAAACCTAATTCTTACGGTTCACTTCTAGGGGGTCTATACAGTGGACAAGGATGTCAATCATTCCCGAATCGAGTCGATTATCAATTCTTCCGCTCTGCTGCGTTCCATCGATATGATGGGCGTAGGCTTGGCCATTACGGATCCGAACTTGGAAGACAACCCGCTCGTGTACGTGAATCGGGGCTTCGAGCAGATCACCGGATACTCCCGGGAGGAGGTCCTTATGCGCAACAGCCGTTTTCTCCAAGGCGAGGAAACGGACAAAGAGCATCTGAACGTCATCCGCCAAGCGATCCGGGAGGGACGTTCCGATACGGTCACGATCAAAAACTACAAGAAGGACGGCACCACCTTCTGGAACCAGTTTATCGTCAGCCCTATTCTCGGCGATGACGGACAGCCGTTGTATTTCATCGGGCTGCAATTCGATGTTACCGAGGAAATGGAGGCGCGGAACGCCTCCGACCAAAAGATTCACCAGCTCTCCAATTTCGACCCGGTGACAGGCCTCTGGAACATGAACCGTTTTAAAGAGTTCGTCAAATCGGAATTGACGTTGAATGAGAAAGAACAGAAAACGGCGGCCATATTACGCATCAATTTAAACCGGTTTCGTTACATTAACGAAAGCTACGGAGAGGCGGCGGGCAATGAGCTTCTGATCGGCGTCGCCAACCGGATTCGCGGCTGTCTTCCCGAAGGGACGCTGATCTGCCGCAGCTTCGCCGACGAATTTATCATTTTGCTGTCCAGGCTGTCCGACCCGCTGCAGATTCATAGAATGGCGACGGATTTAAGCGGCCGGCTCAAGAACCCTTACGCTATGTTCGGCGAGGAAATCAGCATGGGCTTCGGCATGGGCATCAGCATTTTTCCGGATGACGGCAAGGACGTGCCGCAGTTGCTGAAGCATGCCGAATTGGCGATGAAGGAAGCCAAAACCGAATCGCTCAGCGATCCGCATTATTTCGATTATTACTTGATGGATAAACTTCTGGAGCGCGTGCAAATCGAGAAAAAACTGCCGAAAGCCTTGGCGGAGTCGGAATTCGAGCTGCATTACCAGCCGAAGATCGATCTGTCCACCGGAGCGCTCACCGGCCTGGAGGCTCTGATCCGGTGGAATGACCCGACGGAAGGCCGCATCTCCCCCGCTTCGTTTATCCCGATCGCCGAGGATAGCGGCTTTATCGTCGAACTCGGAGAGTGGGTGCTCTGGGAGGCGTGCCGGACCAACAAGAAATGGCAGGATGCGGGATATCCGAAACTGCCGGTTTCCGTCAACGTATCCGCCGTCCAGTTCAGGCACCCCCAATTCGTCCGAACCGTGGAGACGGTGCTGGAACAAACGGGGCTCGCTCCGGAGTATCTCGAATTGGAGGTTACCGAGTCGCTGCTTAATGACCCGGTATTGATCAAGGATCGGCTGGACTCTTTGAAAAACCGGGGAATCTCCCTATCCATCGATGACTTTGGCACCGGATATTCCTCCATCTATTATTTGAAGGAGCTGCCACTTCAGGTACTCAAAATCGACCGTACCTTTATAGAGAACACACCGTCCTCGCCAAGGGACAACTCCCTGCTGCAATCGATCATTCAGCTCGGAAAGTCGCTCGGTTTAACCGTGCTGGCTGAAGGGGTGGAGACAAAGGAGCAGTTCGACTTCCTTCGTCAAAATGAATGCGACCAGATTCAGGGGTTCTACTACAGCCGCCCCGTAGACAAAGCGGCGGTTGAAGAGATGCTGAAGTCAAGCTCAAGTTCGGCTTCTTAACCCGTCCAGGCTCATGAAGCCGGAACAACCTACATATACGAAATTCAAACAGGCATCCGCGGCGATTCAAGCGCGGATGCCTGTTTTTTGCGAGGGATTCAATTGAAAAGTGCACTTCCAACACTTCCAACGCCAAAAAGATGCAAATCTGCAGGTATTTTAGTTCGATCCACACGGGAAATCGAAAAAAGATGCAAATCTGCAGGTATTTCTAACGATTTTAGAGAAACGAGCCGGCTTCGTCGAAAATACCTGCAGATTTGCAGACATTTTAAATTTTTTGCTCCGTACAAGAAAAAAACATGCAGATTTGCAGGAATTCAATGTTATGAAGGTCGTCAAATCGAGTACGAGTAGGATTGGCCGGCGTTATGTCTTCTTTTTACCGATCGGGTACGCGTAGAAAAAACAAAACGCCAGCAGCAGAGCGGCGATAGGAATACCGCCGAGCATCCACTGGATGCCCGTCACGGCGGAAGGGGGCTGCACGGGCGAATCCGCCCGGTACCCCGTCATTTCCAACACCATTCCCATCACGGCCGCCTGCAGCGACACGCCCCACCGGACAATGAATCCGTTCATGCCGAAATACATGCCTTCGCGGCGAAAACCGGTCTTCCGCTCATCCGCGTCGATCACTTCCGACAGCATGACATCGAGCAGCACCATCAAACCGGCAAGCCCGATACCGACCGCGGCCGCGGTGATCATCGCCGCCATGCCGCCCTGGATGAAGCCGAACGGCAGCAAAGCGGCCAGATAGCAGAGAACCGCGGCGAGCGCCCCCCGCCGGGGGCCAAATTTCTCGGTAATCCGTCCCCAGAGGAATACAAAGGGAATCGCCGTCACAAAAATCGCGCCAAGCAGCAGCGTATTGAAGCTTTCTTCCCGGACCAGCACGTATTTGGTAAAAAACGGAATTCCCGCCGGCAGCAGCGCAAACGTAAACTGAACCAGGAAGCTGCCCAATACATACATGACGAAAGCCCGGTTGCCCAACGTATGCTTGATCGCCTCGGTCAATCGGAAAGCGCTCTGAACGGCGCCGGGGTTTTCCCGGCTGCCCCAAAGGGACAGCGCAAGGAATACGGCGGCGATCGCCCCGAAGATCATGCCCATGGCCCCCCAACCCAGCAGCGGGTAGAGCAAAGGCGGGATCGCCACACCGACGATCATGCCGACGATGCCCAGCATCTGCCTCCAGGAGGAAACATAGGCCCGGTCGCGGATGCTCTGATACATTTCCGGAAACAGTGCGGAATAGTTCAGCACCACCGTGACGAACAACACATCGTAAAGAAACACCATGGCGATGAAATAAAGAAACGTCCACTCCGGATCGGACGGCGGCATCCAAAGCAGGGCGAATACCGCACAGAGCGGGAGCTGCCCGAAGGCAATGTACGGAATCCGCCGGCCGAAGCGGGTCCGAGTTCGATCGGACAGATGCCCGATCAGGGGGTTCAACACCGCCCCCAGAACGCCATGACCGATCATTGCCAGACTGATCCAGGCCGGGCGGGCGCCAAGCGTATCGACGTAATAATAGACCAGATAGGTCGCAAAAGCCTGGGCAATCAGGTTGACCGATAAATTGCCCGAGCTGTAAGCCGCCTTCCTGAACAAAGGCCGTCTCTCAAGCTCTGCGGCTGAATTCGTGCCGGTGACCGTTTCCCTTTTCACCCCGGTTCCCCCCGTCCTGCGGTTATTGTATTTGCCGCTGCAGCCCCTGCAGCTCCCTCCATGAGATAAGCCCAATCCCTTCCTGACTCAGCGTCTCTTTGACCTCGGGGTCCCGGAACAACTCGAAATCCCACTGCCTTTTCTCCCATTCCCCGTGGATGGCCCGCAATTCTTCGTTTGCAAAGGCCGGATGGAGGATGATTTCGGAGACGCCCGGCCGCAGTCCGCGTAGTGCCCCAATCATCGACTTTTTGTAGGTCTCGTAAGTCTCCCCGGGCTGTTTGCCGAACGGCAGGCCGATCAGCTGGTCCAGAATGACGACGCCCATCCGGTCGGCCATCGCGGCAGCCTGCTCCGCCAACTCGGCCGCCTCCGCCGGCACGCGCCCGATCCCCGGCAGTGAACGCGGCAGCCGAAACGGCAGCCTGTATTCGCGGCATATTTCAAAAACGATATCCAGAAAATGCCTCCCCCCGGCGAGGCCGTACAAGCTTCCCATATGATTGTCAAGATGCGTAGGCTCCACCCCCAGAGAGCGGGCCATCTCGATCTGACTGACGATTTCCCGGCGGATGTGCTCCGGGTCGGCCTGGCGTTCAAAAGCGGCACAATCCGCCGGAAAATACCCTTCCTCCGTGACGAGACTGCCCACCTCTCCAGTACGGGTTACCGGTCCCCATTTATACCCCTGCCACTCGCTGGTGAAAGTCAAATGCACCCCGATCGAGAAGGGGGACTCCGAGTGCTGCGCACACCACAGCGCCGCGTCCTTCGCCCAGCCGCACGGAACCATCAGCGTAGCGGACGTGACCGCTCCTTCCTCCAACAGCTGCTTGATCGCCGAATTCTCCGCCTGACACATTCCGAAATCGTCGGCATTGACGATCAGCAGCTTCGTTCCGGTCGCATAGCCCAATTTTTGCTCAAGTGTCATGTCTCGTCCCTCCGCTTTCCGCCATAACCGGCGTTATAATAAAACGCTTACATAATTAGTCGGGAAAAGAAAGCCGATAAGTGCATAACTTATCATATGTGCGATCCTTTCCCCTATTTCCTGACTAGCGCAGCCACCGGTCAAAAAAATTCCGGTACCCTTCTTTCATGACCGTAGCGGAAAAACGGGAAAACGCGTAATCCCGGTTGTCCATCGACGTTTTCATAGGGGAGGCCGCCGCCATATTCACCAGTTCAAACCAGTTCTTCTCATTCCCCGCAAAGGCGTGCCGGGAACTGATGTGATCATAGCAGGGATGCTCGGGCTTCACGACGATTTTTCCCATCGCCAGCGCCTCGGTAAGCGGCATCGCAAACGTGTCGAACTTCGAGCAGCTCCAGTACACTTTGGCCGAATTCATCAGCTCAAACACCTCGTCCTGGGACAGCGCAAAGCGCAGCCGGACGTTGGCGGGGATGTCGTATTTTTTCATACTTTCCTTATAACGCAGCCCACCGAACACCATGAATACTTCCTTGTCGGGATTTTGCCGCGCGTATTCCAGCACCAGATCCGGGCGCCGGTTCTCCTCGTCCCTGCCGATCCAGAGAATCCGATTCTCCACCACCGCGTCGGGCCGGTAGTGCTTGACCGCCAGTTCCTCGCTGAATCCGATCGGAATGACATCGACCTCGCCTACCCCGAAAACCGTACCCAACTGCCGCTTCAAAAACTCCGTCTGCACGACGGCCTTGTCCACAATGCTGTAGAACGGCTTCATCATTTCGTACCCGGTCAGCGCCGGGTCGGGGAAGCTGTGGGGAAACAGAACGCTTTTGGGCAGAAACAGATTAAGGAACGTAAAACCCGACACCGTATAGATCACATGCTCGATCCTCTCGGCGTAAATTTGATCCAGCACGATATCGTAGTTGACGAGGTCGCCCTTTTCATGTTCGTAGCCCGGTATCCAGTCATGGCCGCTGACATGCCGCTCGGGTGAAATAAAGACGATCTCGACGCCGAGCTCCTTGGCGATTTCCCGAAGCCGCTCCGCGAAGACGCGCGGGCCTTGGGCTTCGGAAAACTGGATTTTCCGCATGACCAAACCGACCTTTTTCATATAACGATCTTCCCTTTCTCGTTTAAATATCCTCGCCGACAACCCGCATCCGGACGGACTGACCCTTCATCCCGACAAGAGAAAGCCGATCCAGGCATCCGGATAAATTCGCCAAAGTCTCTTCCCGCTGCGCGAGCAGGCGGTCCCTCGGCCACACGCTATCGCCCCGCTCCAGATCCCCGTTGACCAACAACAGCATCCATAGGGAGAACAACGCGGCATACCGGCAGTAACCCCGGATGAACTCTTCCAGGTCCCATTTTCGGCCGTGGTAAACGGACTGCTTGACGTAGTAACCGAGAAGCTTCTCGCGCTCGGATTTTCGAATCCGTTTCGGGAACATCGGGTGCGACATGTCGATGAGATGGTACAAGTCCCAATACGGCGTATTTAAGTGGGCATGCTCCCAGTCCAAAATATACAGCCGCTCGTCCGCCCCCTTGGCGTAGTTGCCCAAATGCAAGTCCCCGTGCGATAAGACCCGAAGCTGCAAAGGAGCGGCGCCTTCCGTCAAGCCGCCGATGATTTCGTCCAGGGCGGCGGGCTTCAGACTTAAACCGGCCTCCTCCAAGAGGAGGCTTAGCTCTTGCCTTCTCGCACCTAAGTCCGCCGCAATCCGTTCGATCGGGGGTTTCGGCCCCTGGCTGCCGAGCTCCCGCCACTGCGTCTCGGGAAAAGCGTGCCACCAGGCCATCCGCTTTATGACTTCCATCGCGTGCGCCAGCCGGAACTCATGCCGCAGCGGGCCGAGGTCCTCAAAAATCGACCATCCGGCTTCCCCCGCCCCCTCCTCCGAGGAGGCCAGCAGCCGGGGAAAAATCGGCGGGAACGCATGCAGCACATAGCGGTAAACGAAGGCTTCCCGCTCCGGATGCTCCCCGTTCGTCAAAGGCTTGAAAATATATCCCGGTCCCGTCTCCTCCGGATAAAACCGCTCCACAAATCTTCCGTTCATCCCTTGATAAAGCGGCTCTTTCCGCCAGATTTTGCCCTCATCCAGCGTTCCGTCCGTCAGGACATAATCGCTCCATTTCAACATGGATTTACCTCGAATTTAAATTAGTTTGTATAAGCGTACAAAACGATCCCAGGGATTGTCAAATGAATGTAAAAATCGGGCGTCTAGACATTTCGGACTGAATCATAACCATCCGTTCAACGGGTGGAGGGGGTGCGTTTTATTAATAGTCCCCCTTCAGACAACCTTGATAATATAAATTCCTGCATATGTGCATGTTTTTTCTTGTTCGGGGCCCAAAATTTCAAAATTCCTGCAAATCTGCAGGAATTTTTGACGAGATCGGCTCGTTTCTCTAAAATCGCTGGAAATGCCTGCAGATTTGCATCTTTTTTCGCAATCCCCGCGGGACCGGCCAGAAAAACCTGCAGATTTGCATCTTTTTGGAGTTGGAAGTTTGGAAGCACTCTAGGTATCTTTGTATGTGACATTTCACTTCGATTTCGATTAGTCATTACGCTACCTTTCCCTTTCGCTATACATAGCAGCTTGAACACTCCTATGATAACAAACCCATCAGGTGGTTTATTGCTTTGCAAGCCCACCTGGCTAAAGCCACTAACAAAAAAGCGGCCCCGCAACCGGGACCGCTAATTTACCACGCTATTCGATTCAAGGTGCCGGGGTTACTTGAGTCGCCCCCAAGTTCCCTGACAAAACGGGAGTTCCCTTCGCCCCATCGGCAGGAACGGAAAGCACATAAATATCATAAGCGTTTCTCGTCGTATCCAGGGCGGCGCCATAGATATCCTGGTTTAAAACAGCCTGCGAGTTGCCCTTCTCCACCCGAGCTCCGCTCGATGTCATCGCCGTGCTCGCATTGAGCGATGCGCCGGACGGAACGGCAAAGACCACATAATAAGCGATGTTCGCCGTATTCCCCGGCTCGGTGAAGCTGACGGCAACGTCGCTCGCCGCTCTCACCACGGACAGGGCATTGGCTACCTGCGGAACCGGAACTGGGGCCGGCGCGTTCAATTTAATCTGGTTGGAAGCGGACGACAAAGCGTTGGCCTCCCGGGTTTTGGCAACCGACAGGACGAACACCTGGTAAGTGGTGGACGCGTTGATCGGTGTACCGTAAACATCATTCGCTCCCTGTACCGGATAGCCCGTTACGTTTCGGCCGTTCGGGGTTAGCGAAGTATAATTGCCCGGTACCGTCACATTGTTGGCCGCCCGTAGGTCGAAGCTGCCGGCTTGGGCCGATGGAACGACCAAAATCCGGTATTCGGCGATATTTTTTTCATTATCCGCCTTGTTGAAGCTGACCTTGATGTCGCTGGCCGTTCCGGTGCTGTTCGCCGTTTCGGCCACGGCGGACAGGCCGCTCACCGCTTGAGCGTTCGAGCTGTCGGACAACGTGAGCTCCCCGTAGACGGTGGACAGCGCGTTGTTGTTGCCTCTGCCGTCGCTCACCGAGAGAACGTAGACACGGTAAGGAACGCCGTTGCGGATGGCGTCACCGTCCACATCGGTGGTCCAGGCCGGCAGATTCACATCCAGAATTCTGCCCGCTTTGTTCACCTGCGTATAACGGCTGCTCGGCACATTGTTGGCGTAAGCCAGGTCGAAACGCCAAGCGTTCGCCGCCTTGACCACAAATACCCGGTAATGACTGATATTCGACTCATCGTTCGGACGGAAGAAATTGATGCGAAGATCCCGTGCGTCGTTATAATCGCTGGCATCGTTCAAGCCGATACTGGATACGGCACCGACACTGTAGTTGCTTCCAAGCGTGATCGCCGAAGATTCGCGGGACAGCGAGTTGGTGCCGGAGTAATTGCCTCGGCCTACCGACAGCACGTACACGCGGTAGCTCACCCCGTTCTGAATGCGGTCGCCGTCGACGTCTCTCGCTCCGGAGGCCAGGACCGAATTGAAGTTCGAGCCCGTGTAAGCCACCGTATAATTACTGCTGGAAACCGCATTGGCCTTGTCAAGCGTAAAGCTTCCGGCCTTGGACGACTTCACGACCATGATGCGGTATTGGCTGATATTCGACTCGTCGGAGGCACGGGTATAGGAAACCAACAGGTCCCGTCCGTCGTTGTTGTCATTGACGTCGCTAACGGACAGATTGGACACCGTGCCCACGCTGTAGTTGTTCAGCAACGTCACGGTGTTCGATGACGACGACAAGGCGTTGCTGCCTGCGTTGGTGCCGCTGCCGACCGCCATCACAAAGACGCGGTAATCCACGCCGTTGCGGATCAAATCCCCGTCGACATCCCGCGCGGAAGACGACAAGCTAGGGTTCTGGTTGTAGCCCGTCTTGCTTACCGAGGTGTAGTTCGAGCTGGAAACCGCATTGGCACGTGCAAGGTCAAAGTTCCAGGAGCTGTTGCTCTTGACGACGAAGATCCGGTATCCCGAGATTCTCGACTCATCCGAAACTTTAGTGAAGCTTACCCGCAAATCGCGGCCATCCCCGTGATCGTTCACATCCTCAACTTTCGTAATAACGGGAGCCGCCACGGTCCCCGTTCCCAATACGAACGACGACGAACCGGAGGACAGCTTGCTCGAAACCGAGGACGTGTTGCTGACCGACATGACGAACGCGGTATAGGAGACCCCGTTGCGGATCAAGTCGCCGGAGCTGTCCCGCGTCGAGGAAGACAGCGTGCCGCTCAGCGTTCTGTTGCTGTTCGAAGGCTTATATACCGTCGTATAAGACTGGCTGGACAGGCCGTTTGCCGTCGACAGGCTGAAATTGCCCGCGTCCTTGGTTTTTACGATATAAATCCGATAATTCGAAATATTGCCGTCATTTTGCGGCCGGGTGAAGCTTACGCTTAAATCGCGGCCGTCCCCGTAATCGCTAATATCCGTCGCGCTTACATTGGTAACCGCATCGACGGATTCGCCGGTGCCCAACGTGATTCTGCCGGATTCGCCCGAAAGCGCGCTGCCGGCGTTCCCTTTGCCTACCGCCAGGACGAAGCCCACGTAGGACTGATCATTTTGAATCGGCGCCCCGTCCACATCACGCGCCCCGGAGGAAAGCGTCACGGCAGGGTCGGTACCGTTCGGCCGCAGCGTCATATAATTGCTGGACGAAACGTTCAGGGCCTCGTTCAGCGTAAATCTCGACGCGTTGGACGCCTTCACGATCAAAACGCGGTAATGATCCACCAGAGATTCGGTGGAAGAACGCGAGAAGCTGACTTCCAGATCGCGGCCGTCTCCCGCGTTGCCTACATCTCGTAAGGTTACGTAGGATACCGGGCTAAGCGAGGTCGGATTCGGCGTTACAACTCCCCCTCTTGTCACGATGGAGACGACTCTGGAGCCGGAATTCCAGTCGACCTGCTCGCCGAGCGCCTCGCTCACAAAGCGGACCGGAACCATCGTTCTGCCTTTAATGGCCTGGGCCGGAACGTCGAGCAATACCGTCTGATCATTGATTGTCGCCGTTCTGGATTTCATTTTTAACACTACGGTGGTGCCGTTCTTGCTGGCCGTCACGGTCTGAGTCCGCGAGTTCCAGTCGACCGAAGCGTCCAGCGCTTCAAATATCGCCCGAAGCGGCAGCAAAACGCGGCTGCCTACCGCTACCGGCGCCTGGTCGGTGGCCAAGCGGGAACCGTTGATTGTAATAGAAATGGCCTTCGCCGCCTCTGCCGTATTCAACGGCAGCGTCGGAGCGAGCAATGCGGCCGCCAAGAGCGTTGCCCAAATTTTTTTCACTGTTTCATCCTCCCGTCAATAGAACAACTTTCATGTTACTGAACTATATGACGCATCAACCCCGGGAAAAGTTTCTAACTTTTTTACATTGCAAAAAATTCCCCTGTTAGCTATCAACCGAATTCGGGTAATAGTGAAACGGAATCGCCGTTCAAACGTAGTAAACTTGGATAAAACTTAGCTACATAAACTTTTAAGCGGGAAAGGGATTTAACTCATGAATATAAAACACTTTGTCATTGTGGGCACCATCGCCTGCGTCATCACCGTCGTTCCCGGCACCTCCAGCCATCTTTCCAAATATCAAGGCCATGCCGCGCACGCCAAACTGACCGATTGCGGCAAGGCCGGCCCAACGGAGGAAGATGCGCTGCTGGCGACACTTGGCCTGCCGACGGAGCATGCGCTTTATGACGCCCTACTGGAGGGTCGGTCGCTGACGGAGCTGGCAGCCAACCGCGAAGCCGATCCCGAAGCCGTCATTCGGCTTCAGACCGAGCAATTGCAGAGGCAGCTGACCGAGCGGTTTGTTCGGGGACAGCTGAGCAAAACCGCCTACCTGGCGCAAATGAAGGAGGTCCCGGATCTCATTCGGACCAGCGCGGAGCAGTCTTATCGGATATTGGGATAATAAAAAGGAGCGCTCCTCTTCCATTAACGGAAGAGGGAGCGCTCTTTTTTGTGCAGATTCAATGTGACTTGCGGTTTAATGCCGTTTCGGCAGCAATTTGACGTATTCATCCGACAGTTTCATCAGTTGGGTCACATAGTCGAAATCGCGGCGATAAGGAGTAATATCGCTTACCGGCTCCAACGTTTTTAGCGATACGGCGGTCCCATCCTCAAACCCTTGGCCCGGCACGAACATGACCTCATTGTTGAAAAAGGAACCGGTCGGCAGGTAGTAGCGCATTCCGACCACGTTTTGGTCGATATTGAGCAAATCCTGCCCGAGTGCGGTGAACTTCTCGTCCTTCAGAGACACGCCGAGAAGATTGGCTATCGTCGGCAACATATCCACCTGCCCGCCGGTGACGTCGGAAACGAAGCCCGCCGGCTGTCCGGGAACGTGGACGATAAACGGAATATTAAACCGGCTAATCCGATCCTCGTAAGGAATTCCTAGCTTCTCCCGGATTTCCGCGGCCCCCGTTTCGCTCGGCTGTATCCCGAAATGATCGCCGTAGATCGCCAGCATCGTATGGTCCCACATCCCGGCTTCCTGCAGTTGCCCGATCAGTTCGCCGATCGCATAATCCGTATAGTTCAGGGCCGTTAAGTAGTTGCCCAGATTCGTGCCCTTCAGGGAATCCGGCAGTTGAATCTTTACCTTATCTTCCGGAACGATGAACGGCGAATGGCTTGATGTCGTCACAAACTGCGCGTAGAAAGGCTTGCCCTCATGCTCGAGCTCGGTCAGCTTGTCCATTCCCACCCGGTACATCTCCTCGTCGGAAGCTCCGAAATCATTGAAATGGTCATTCTCATAGAACGGCTTGTCGTAATACTTGTCAAAATGCAAAGCCGGATACAGCCGATTGCGGTCCCAAAATGTTACATCATTAATATGGAACGTGTTGGCGACGTACCCGTGACGCTGCAGCAACCGGGGCAGACTCGGCAGTTCCCGGTTCCCGAATCCCTTGGACATCGCGACGGCCGCGGTGGGATAGATCGAAGTATTGGACATGAACTCCGCGTCCGAAGTGTTGCCGACCCCGATTTGCTGGAACACTTTCGGGAAATAAAAACCTTCCTTAATCAGCCCGTTCAGCACAGGAGTGACCTCCTGGCCGTTCACTTTCAGACCGATTGCAAAATTTTGAAAAGACTCCATTTGGATGACGATCAAATTCATCCCCCGGGCCGCCCCGAAATATGCGGGTTGACCGGCCTTGCCGGCATCCGTCCGGTAAGGATACCCGGCCTGGAGACTTTGGATTTTGCCGATGGTCTCCTGGATATCGCCTTCGGCGATCATACGCTCCTCTTCATGGTTACGGAGAGCGGCGTCCGCCTGGAAGTTCACGAACCCCACCGTTTCGGCCCGGACGAGCTCGTTGTCGATCTTCTGCCCGGCGCGGACGGACAGCGCCGATCCGCCGATCCCCACGATCAGGATGCCGAGCATCGCGGCCCCCCACGGCCATCCGCTCCGAACCGGACCGGCGGGACCGCTGCGGAAGCTGAGCGTACGGCTTCCGGCATATTTGCGGATGCGCCGGAACACCGCCGCGATCAAGAGCAGCGCAAAGTCGGCAAAGAACAGAAAATGCTCGGGGCGAAGCAGCGCGTTAACGCTGGCCCGCACCTGCGGCACCTGGTGCAGCTCGCTGAGCACCGCATAGGTCGGAACCGTGCCGAAGTGGGCGAAATACAAGGTCGCGGCAAAAAGCGTGAAGGAGTAAACAAAGTTAAAGCACCAGTAGACCGGGCTCTTCTTTTGCAGCGGGAAGAACAGCAGATCAAAAAGCCCCAGCAGCATTAGCGCCGACAGCGCCTCCGCGGGAAGGCCGTTCCAACGGAAACCTTCATAGAAGAAAAAACGCATCAGAACGATTTTGAGCAGCAGTATGACAAAGATCAGTATAAATTGGCCCGGATTCGATGACAGGCGACTTCTCATGATTCCATTCATCTCTTCTCTATAACTTAGTAAATCTAATCTGAAATCTGAAAATACTAGCCGGATTCGGGACATGGCCCGCAGGAGCCGCGAATGATCAGTTCCGTAGGCACGATCCGTTCCGGCGGCGGCGCATCGGGCATGCGGATCATCCGATCCAGATACTCGATCGCCTCGCGGCCGATCGTATACAGATCCTGCCGCACCGTTGTCAAGGGAGGCTGCGTGTACCGCGAAATTTCGATATCGTCAAAGCCGATGACCGAAAGGTCGCCAGGGATGGACAGCCCGGCCTCCGCCGCGGCGTCCATCACGCCGGCCGCGCTCATATCCGAGCTGCAGATGATCGCGGTCGGCGGCGACTCCCGGCGGAGAAAGTCCCGCGTGGCGATATACCCGCTTTCTCTGGTAAAATCGCCGTCATAAATATCCTCCGGCCGGTAAGACAGTCCGGCCTCTTCCATTCCCCGGCGATATCCCTCCATGCGCAGCCGACCGATAAACGAATCGAGCTGGCCGGCCACAAAGGCGATCCGGTGGTGGCCAAGCCCCGCCAGATAGCGGACCGCCCCCTGGATGCTCCCGACATTGTCGGAGGTGATGTATCCCGCCCGGGGGCCGCGCATGTCCAGATCGATAAATACCGTCGGAATCTCCGACTCCAGCATTTCCGCAAAATTCAGATCATGGCGCTGAAATCCGAACACCAGCGCGCCGTCCACATTCCGGCTGCGGCAGTGGCGGAGCGGGCTATACTCCGGATGCCAATCAATCTGCGCCAGATAGATCAAGTCGTATCCCGATTCCTTCAGGGATTCCTCCAATCCGGCCAGCAACTGCACAAAAAAGGGATTGGACAATCCGGTCGTCAAAAACAAGCCCAACGTCCGCGAACTCCCCATAACAAGCCCCCGCGCCGTGGAGTTCGGAACGAATTTTTCCTTGCGTATGACCTCAAGCACCCGTTCGCGGGTTTCCGTGCTGACATGAGGATAATTATTCATCACCTTGGAAACGGTTGAAACCGAAACCCCGGCGGCTTTTGCGATATCACGAATATTTCGTACCATAGCTCACCTTGTTTTTCAGACGATTTTTGTCTATTCAAGAATGATACTCTGTTTCCCCGAGGGTTGCAATCTTGCGCAAGGGCAATTTTCCCTTCCGGGATGCCTAACTTCCTGCATTTTTTGGGTAAATATAGTAGAATAAAATGAATGACGGAAACGAGAGAGCGAGGATGGATATGGAACGGAATTTGAACGACAATCAACGGGATCGGGAGATCGAGGAACTCAAAAGACGCCTGAATTTGGCCGAACAGCAGTTGGCCCAAAGGCCGAAAGCGCAATTGCCTCAAGCGGTCAAGTTCGGAATCGCCTTTGTCGTGGGCCTCTTCCTGCTATTGACGTTAGTGGGCGTCATTCAGTTTATATCGGCTTGGTAAGTATGCGCGGAAGAAGCTTACCGCAGAAGGTTCCAGCCCGCAGCCGTGTGAAATGTTCTCCGGATCGCTGCCCGCCCCAGATTTCTTAATTAAACTTACTAAGGTAGAAATCCGTTCACAAAGGTGAACTTTAACTTATGCTTCCGATGCAGCTTTCTCGCAGAAATAACCGGAATAGTGCAGCCAAAGTAGATTGAAACCAGAGGAATGAAGTTTCATATTCGTGGAGAGCATCCGGTATCTGGGCATAAAAGCGCCCGGTTTACGGATGTTTTTTTGTGCCTCGGGGGTGGGGGATTGCCTGGAACGAGAAGGGGTGGGAGGCTATATGGCCGGACAAGGCTATATGGCCGGGGATTAACGGGATTTTTTCCCGTTAATCCGGCTGAAATCGCCCATGGGAGAGAATTAACGGGATTTTCTCCCGCTAATTCGGTGCAAAATGGGCCGGGCGGGCTTTCCGAGGCGGAATTAGCTGGACATTTTCCTGCTATTTGTTCACCGCCGGCTTGAAGGGCTGAAATTAACGGGAAGTTTTCCCGTTAACTCCCCCTCCTCCCCGCCCACTTCATGTAACTCGTACACCACTTTCAGCCGCTAATACTCAAACCTATCATGTTACTCCAACTAACTAGTCTGTCTCATCCGTGCCAATGCATCTTGTTGGTGGGATCTAGGTGGGCCGAGACGCTGCAAACCCGGATGCTGAGGCTGGGACGCTGTGGCCGGGACTTAACGGGATTTCTTCCCGTTAATCCGGCTCAAATCGCCCATGGGGAGAGAATTAACGGGATTTTCTCCCGCTAATTCGGTGCAAATGGGCCGGGCGGGCTTCCTAGCCGGGGCCCGTACCCATAGCGGCCTTTTGGGCCGCTATTTCGGCTCGATTCGGCTCCACGGGGATAATAGCGACCAAAAACGGCCCTATTTTTTTGTTGCGGGCTTCGAAATAAGGGTTTGGCCTATCTTTTCCCAGAATAAGGCCCTAAAAGGCCGCTACTGGGCGTGCGTAAACCGGCAGCACGCGGAAAGGCCGCCCCGCCGCGGCGTATCTTACACCGACGGCGAGGCGGCCAGTCTCCCAGGCGAACAGCCGCCAGAAAGCTTATTGCGCGGTATAATCCCGCATCGTGCTTACGCTCAGCGACCCGGGCGAGCCCGCCACAAAAGCTTCGCCCCCCAATCCGCCGCGCCGGCGGAACTCCACAGTCACGGGCTGGCCGGGAATCAGGTCAAAGAAATTGTCCGTGAACATCCCTTCCTCCTCGGCATGAAGCCAAACCTGTCTGGCCAGAGCGTCCGTGCTCAGCTTAAACGCGCTGCCGCCGCTGCCCGGCATTTCTTCCACGATCACCTTTGCCGAAGGCAACTCGATGTCCCGGAAGGAGGCAAAATAATGAGGCCGGCGGGCCAGCACGACGCGTTCTCCGTCGTTCTCCTGCTCCACCGTCGCCAGCAGCACGACGCTACGCGGATCATGCCCGTTCAGCAGTTCCGCCGCCGGAGCCGTGTAGACCACCTGCGCGGCATCCGCCGGGAGCGTGACTTCGCGCGTATGTTCTCCGAGTGAACGTCCGCCGAAGTCGAACAGTTCCAGGCGAAGCCGGGCATGGAGCGGCTCCCTCCGGTCGGATACCAGATGGACCGTTACGACGCCCTTGCCCGCATCCGCTCCCGTATCCGCTTTCGCCTTGGCCTCGCCCAATCCCCTGCCATCGCCGGCTTCGCTTCCCCCGTCGATCGACAGCATGATCTCGCCGAAGCTGCGGCGCACGACATACTGCAGCGCCTTCCAGCGGCCGTAGTAGTCCATACCCGCCCAAGAGGCCACGGGCCAGCAGTCGTTCATCTGCCAATACAGCGTGCCCATGCAGTACGGCTTGTTTCTGCGGTGCGCCTCGATGGCGGTTTGGATCGCTTCGGCCTGAAGCACCTGGCTCATGTATAGAAACGCCTTGAAATCCCGCGGAACGGGGAGATACTGTTCCATATATTCCTTGATCAGCTGGTTGCCCCGGCCGTTCTTTTGGTGGGCGAGCATCACTTCGGATTCCAGCTCCAACTGCTCTTCCGTCGCGTACTTCAGCACCGTGGACAGCTCGGGAAAAGACTGGAAGCCGTATTCGCTCATAAAGCGTCCGACGCGTTCGTTATAATTGGAGAACGGCTCCACGGCGTGCCATACGCCCCAATAATGAATATCGCCTTCCCCGGTGACCTTCGTCGCGTGCTGACGCTCATCTCCGGTCAGCTCGCGCAGCGGCGAGGACGGCCAGTAAGCGATGCCTCCGCTCCAGCGTTCCACGGCTTCCGGGAGAATCCGGTGGAAAATCGCTTCGTAATCCGCCCAGATCTTCGACCGCTGCTCCGCGGTGTAGTCCTTTTTCCATCCCCAGCCGCCTTCCTCTTCAAAATGAGCCCAGGCCGAGTCGATTTCGTTATTCCCGCACCAAAGTGCGATACACGGATGATTTCGCAGCCGTTTGACATTGTATTCCGCCTCAGCGGCAACGCTGTTCAGGAAGGCGTCGTCTCCGGGATACATGCTGCAGGCGAACATAAAGTCCTGCCAGACGAGCAGGCCGTATTCGTCGCACAGTTCGTAGAAGACTTCCTCCTCGTAAATGCCGCCTCCCCAAACGCGCAGCATGTTCATGTTCGACTCGGCCGCCGAGGCGATCTCGTGACGGTAGCGCTCCGCCGTGACTTCCGGCGAAAAGCTGTCGTTCGGGATATGGTTGGTCCCCTTGATAAAGACAGGCACGCCGTTCAGTTCAAACAGGAACGAAGTCCCCGCGTCGTCCCGCTGGCGGACCAGCCGGATGTCCCGCAGCCCCGTGATTACCCGCCGGCTCGACACCGTTTCCCCGCCTTCGCGGAGACTGGCGGTAAACGCGTACCGGTTCGGTTCGCCCAGTCCCCGGCACCACCACAGCCTCGGTTCCGCCAACTCGGCCGCCAATTCCAGCGTCTGGCGTCCCGGCGTCAGGGCGACCTCTTTGGCCCAAGTCCGCCCGTCCGCGGCAACTTCCAGCGTCCCCTGCCAGGCAGCGTCGCTTTCGATCTCCACCACGGCCGTCAGCTTCGCTTCCTCGGCCGTGACCTTATCCTGCCGGATGAACAAATCCGTCAACCGCGGACCGGACCATCCGTTCAGCCGCACCTCCCGCCAAATCCCGCTGGTTACGAAACGCGGACCCCAGTCCCATCCGTAATGATAAGGAGCTTTGCGGGCAAAAACGCTGACTTTCCGGTCCCCCAAGCCCCCCAGCTCCGATTGATCGTTCGTCGCGGGCAGCGGATAACCGAGCTTCTCCAGCTTGGGCAAATCCTCCGCGATCGGGGAACGGAAGCGGACTCGAAGGGTATTTTCCCCGGGCACGATAAATTCCCCGATGTCCACGCTCCAAGCCCGGAACATATTGTCCGTGGACAATACATGTTGTTCGTTTACATAAACATCGGCATACGTATCCAAACCGTCAAACACGAGCTCGATGTGACGGCAGCGTTTCCAATCTTCCGCCAGGTTAAATACGGTCTGATATTCCCAGTCTTTCTTATCGATCCACTGCAGATCATGCTCATTCGTGCCGTAGAACGGGTCGGAGATTTTTCCGTTCCGCAGCAGGTCGCTGTGTACCGTCCCCGGAACTCTCGCTTCGCTCCATTCCGATTCGTCGCAAGCTTTAAAGCGCCATTCGCCCAATACCAAATGTTGGTTGTACATAAGACCTCCATCTTCGCTGTGTTATAATCCCATTATCCTTATTTCATATCAAATATCAATGTTTTTGTTAGCATTTTGTTAGATACATCTTGCAAACAAACATCTCGTTTTCAGAACATTTCCTGTAAAATAGCATGAAAGCACATCTATACAACATGACAATTCAAGACAACAAATAATAACTCAGTGCATTTAAGAACCCTAACAATTAGTCTAATATATAGGTGTAAGCGCTAACAAATACCTTAAACAAGGGGCGATTCAAGTGAAAAGAAATCTTCTGCTCACATTTCTAATGGTCTTTGCTCTCTCCGCGGTCCTGGCGGGCTGCGGCGGAAACGGCGGCGCCAAAACGGGAAATGCCGGCGGTACCGATACGGCCAATACCGGAGGCAGAGGAGGATCGGGCGGCGATAAGCTCAGCGGCAAAGTCACCTTCCTGACCAACCGTACGGACATGATCGGCAAAGAATACGACGAATACGTCAAGCGTTTCAACGAGAAATACCCCGACATTAAGATCGAATTCGAAGCCAGCCAAACGGACTATAACCAGCAAGCCAAAGTCCGGATGGCCAGCGGTGAGCTTCCCGACCTGATGTTCGTTCCGGATATTCCGAACTCCGATCTACCGAAATATTTTGCGCCGCTCGACGATATCCAGTTCAGCAGTGAACTGACCTTCAAGGATTTCAAATCGTACGAAGGCAAACTCTACGGTATTACCACCGGGAACTCGACTTCGGGCATCGTATACAACAAAAAAGTGTTCGCCGATGCCGGTATCACCGAAACGCCAAAAACCTGGGACGAGTTCCTAGCCGCTTGCGAAAAGATAAAACAGAACGGCGTCATTCCGCTCGCCTCCAACTTCAAAGACAAATGGCCGCTCGGCAACTGGGTATTCGATATGCCGCGGATCATCGAGAACAACAAAGGCTTCCCGAACGAAAGAATCAACATGGACGCCCCGTTCTCCATGGACAACGGCTACGGCAAAGCGATGATGCTGCTCAAGACGCTGGCCGACAAGGGCTATCTGGAAAAAGACATCAATTCCACCAACTGGGAGCAGTCCAAAAAAGACATCGCCAGCGGCAAAATGGGCATGTACTTCCTGGGTAACTGGGTCATTAATCAGGTCATCGGCGTAGGTGCGGAATCGGACAACATCGGCTTCTTCCCGCTTCCTTATGACAACTCGGGAGAACTGAGAGCCGCGCTCAGCCCGGACTTCTTCTATGCCGTCAACAAGAACAGCAAGAACCTGGAGGCGACCAAGACCTTCCTCAAGTGGATGATCGAAGAATCCGGTTATGAAGATTTTGCCGGCTTCATTTCTCCGCTGAAAGGACGCGAGTCCAAACTGACGCAGCTGGCCGAGTTTCAGGCTACCGGCGTGGAGCTTCAGGAAGGGGAACCGGACGACCCGAAAGTCATCGAGATCTCCAACAAGGCGCAAATCGATCTGCCTGCCATCGCTCAGGAGTTCGTGCTCGCCAAGGACCCGCAGACCGTTCTCGATAAGTGGAACAAAGCTTGGGCCAAAGCCAAAAAAGACTTGGGCTACTAATATAAAGAGACTAGCCTAAAACCGGCAAAATGGGTTATCCGCCAGAGATAATCCATTTTGCTTTCAAGATCATTCATCTGAAGTGCGGAAAGAAGGGATTTAAAGCATGTTCGGAACATTATCTTACAAAAAACAAAAAAGGCTCATCATCTTCTCCTTCCTGCTTATTCCGGTAGCCTTGCTGCTGTTGTTCACCTATTATCCGGCCGCCAAGCTGGTGTATTTCAGCTTTACGAACTGGGACGGCTATAGCCCGGAGAAGCCTTGGGTCGGTCTCGACAATTACCGGGAGGTCTTCTCCAACCCGGATATTTTCGGCGTATTCGCGCATAACTTTGCCTATTTTGTAATGGGGCTGATCCAGAACGTCATCGCGATTTATTTTGCGGTGATATTGAACAGCCGGCTGCGGGGGAGAAATATGTTCCGCCTGCTGCTGTTCCTTCCATATATTATGAACGGCGTTGCCGTGGCCTTTATGTTCGGTTACGTGTTCGACACCACCCAGGGGTCGCTAAACCTGTTCCTGAACAGCATCGGATTAACCGGCCTCGGTGAAACCAGCTGGCTCGGTACCGAGGGCCTTGTCAACTATTCCCTGGCCTCCACCGGACTATGGCGGTTTATGGGCTATAACATGGTGATTTACATCGCCTCGCTGCAGGCGATTCCGAGCGATATCTACGAGGCGGCCAAAATCGACGGAGCCAATGCCTGGCAGACCTTCTGGCGCATGACGCTGCCCAACATGAAACCGGTCATTCAGCTCAACCTGTTCCTGACCGTGACGGGCGCGCTTGAAGTGTTCGACCTTCCGTTCGTACTCACCAAGGGCGGCCCCGCCGGCGCGAGCCAAACGTATGTGCAGCGCGTCGTGGAGACGGCTTTTGCCTACAACAACTACGGCCTGGCATCGGCGATGAGCATTATCCTGCTCTTCTTCGTCGTGGCGGTCGTGGCACTTCAGCAATTCGTGCTTAGCAGAGGAGGCGGCAGCAAATGAATTCCAAAAAATTTTCGGTCATCGGCGCCCTGAAATATCTGACCCTGCTCATCGGGGTGTTCGTTGTGCTCTTCCCTCCTTACGTGGTCATCGTGAACTCTTTCAAAGCGGATGAAGAATTCAACACGGCCAGTACGATGGCTTTGCCGAAGAGCTTCTTCAACTTCGAAAACTTCAAGGTTGTCTTTGAGCGCGGCGGACTCCTGAGCGGGTTCGGAAATACGCTGATCATTATGGCCGTGGCGCTGATCTTCAACATCCTGTTCGGGACGATGGTCGCTTACGTCCTGGGCAGGTTCGACTTCCGGATGAAAAAAGCGGTGTTCGGCGCCTACCTGTTCGCCACCGTCATTCCGGGCATCACGACCCAGGTGGCCACCTTCGGCATTATCAAATCGCTGGGGCTTTACAACACGCTGGGGGCGCCCATTATTTTGTATATCGGAGCCGACGTGATCCAGATCATCCTGTATCTGCAATTCATCCGCAATATTCCCGTCGATCTCGACGAAAACGCCATGGTGGAAGGGGCTTCGCTCTTCCGGATCTACCGGTCGGTCATCTTTCCGCTGCTGACGCCGGCGACTTCGACGCTGATTATTCTGAAATCCATCAGCATTTACAACGATATGTATACGCCGTATCTCTACATGCCGAAGCAAAGCCTCGGGGTCGTCACCACCGTGCTTATGCGGTTCCAGGGGATCAACGTGGCGAACTGGAACTTGATCAGCGCGGCGATTCTGCTGATTTTGCTCCCGACGATCATCTTGTACTTTTTCCTGCAAAAATATATCTTTGAAGGCGTCGCCAGCGGCGCTGTAAAATAAGAGAAATACCGTCAACACGAACAAGGGGTCCACATCATGAAGAGAATCCGCCTTCTAGTCCGGGCATGCTGGATGTTTTTTGCCAACCTGTCGATGCAGAAAAAGCTTGTCGTCATTTTCATTTTCCTGATTTCCCTGCCGATCACGTATGTCAGCTATGCTTCCTACAGAGCGAACTCCAGCGTCGTGCTGGCCAGTGCCACCACCTCGGCGGGGCAGTTAACCGACAATGCCATGGACAAAGTCGACAGGTATATTGCGGATCTCAAACGCTATACGATGCTGCCGCTTTATAACAAGGACGTTCAGAAATATCTGGACCAGCAGGGTACGGATTGGGACAAAAGCTCGGCCGTCAACATGTTCCTGATGTACTTGACCAATACGAAGGAGGAAATCTCCGCGGTCTATATGATGGACCACTACGGCTCGATTTTTTACTACAACAAGCCGGGCTTAAATGAACTCTATCCCCAGGAAAGAGTGGCCGAGTGGCGGCAACGGACGCGGGAAGCCGGGGTGGCCCCGGTGCTGACGGGGACGCAGTCCATTCGGGTCAACGGAACCGCCCAGCGCCAGGTGTTCACCGTCATGCGCTCGATCCAGTCGGTCAGCACGCTTCAGGATATCGGCATCATCGCTATCGATGTGGATATCGGTCTGTTCGAGGAAATCATCACCCCCCTGAATGAGGTAACCCATGGGGACGCCCTGATCCTGGATGAACGCGGACGCGTCGTATATAACAAAAACCTGGGTCAACTGGGGAAAGATTTGGCGGGGAGCCCGCTTCTGACCCAGGCAACCGGAACCAAAGGAAGCTTCCGGCTCGAGATTGAAGGCAAACCTTACATGGCGGTATATACGGTCTCTAGCCATACGGGATGGAAAACGATCGTTTACATTCCGCTGGAAGAGCTGCTCGCGCCGATGAAGCAATCCCGGAATACGATGTTGATTATGGCGCTCTCCATCATCGGATTCGCCCTGCTGGTCGCCATCTTCATCTCTTACGCGCTGACCAAACCGCTGAAGCGGACCGTACAGCTGATGAAGCAGGTACAGCGCGGCAAGCTGGACGTCTTCGTCAATGTCAAATACAATGACGAGATCGGCATGCTGGGCAGCCACTTCAATCGGATGATCGGGCGGATCCGCGATTTGCTTCAGGAAGTGTACGAAACGGAAAAAAGCAAACAAAAGGCGGATATGCTGGCCTTGCAAAACCAGATCAATCCGCATTTCATATACAACACGCTGGAATCCATCCGCATGCTGGCCGAGTTGAACGATGACGACCGGGTGGCGGAACTGACATATCTGCTGGGTCAATTGCTGCGTTACAGCATTACCCGCAGCGATGAGATCGTCACCGTCCGCCGGGAGCTTGAGCATGTGGAGAATTATCTGAAGCTGCTGCAAATCCGCTTCCCGGGCAAGATCGGCTACCGCTTTATCGTGCCCGAGGCTTGCATGCACCTGCCGCTGATCAAGCTGGTTTTTCAGCCGGTTGTGGAGAACGCCATGTTTCATGGCCTGGAAAAGCAGGAGGAGCCCGGCACCATCACGATCCGGGGCTGGTTCGAGAACAGTGACGTGCTGTTTTCGGTACAGGATAACGGGGTGGGAATGAGCGCGGAACGGCTAGCTTCGCTGAACGAAAGCCTGAGCGACGGTAAAATCGACAAATTCGGCATCGGATTGCGCAATGTGAATGAACGTTTGCGTTTGTATTACGGGGAGAGCTCCAGTTTGGCCGTGGACAGCAGTCCCGGCGAGGGAACGACCGTCACGCTGCGGATCGCCGGACTTCTCGGGAACGGTCCGACGCAGCCGCTGGAACTGATGAGTCCAAGGGGACAGGAGTAAAGGAGGAATTGTCATGCTTCGCATCGCCATAGTTGACGATGAAGCTTCCATCCGCGAGGGGCTGGGCAAAATCATCCGCCGGGAGAGCGAACAATACGAAGTGGCCGGTACGTTCTCCAATGGACAAGAGGCGCTGGAATTCGCCCGGTCGGAACCGCTCGATATCGTCATTACCGACATCCGGATGCCGTTGATGGACGGATTGGAGCTGATCAAAGAGCTCAAAGCGGTGAAGCCCGAGACCCGCTGCATCATTATGAGCGGATTTACGGACTTTGAATACGCCAGGCAGGCTTTGCGGTATTCGGCGGTGGATTATTTGCTTAAGCCGATCAATAAAAAACAGCTGTTCGAGCTGCTCCAAAACCTGGGGGAGGAAAAGGCGGCCCGACTCGGCAAAAACCTGCAGCTCCGTTCGGGGCTTCTCATATCCTACATGAAAAGCTCCCCCTCCCTCTGTCCGAAGCTTCCGGAATTGGCGCTGCCCCTCCCCTACTTTGCGGTCATTGTGATCAAGGGCAGCGATATGGACGCGCTTCGCTCCAGCGTCGGGCTTTTGCAGCGCCAGCCGCAGCATCTGTTCGACGCCGTCGACACCGGGGAACGGCTGATTTCGCTGGTCAGCTATTATGCCGATCCTCCGCTGGCGGAGGATACGGACCGGCTGACCGGCGCGCTGCGCCAGTTCCCCCACCCCGGCGTCGTTCTCGTCGGCGTCAGCCGGGGCTACAGCGACCCCGCCCGGCTCGGCCAGGCGTTCGCCGAAGCGAAGCTCGCCTGCGAGCGCGGCATGTACCGCGAGGAGGCCTGGAGCTGCGAAGCGTTCGACGCGGCTGCTGCGGAGGCAGAGGCAGGCGGGGTTCTGGCCGCCGCCCGCGAGGCGTTGGTTCCGCCGATCCAGGTGCTGAACGTCCAGGAGACGCTCCATACGATGGAACGGCACCTGGACGTACTCCGGCGGGTCCGGGCCTCCCAAGCCGCCCTCCGCCAGTACTGCCGGGTCGTGCTGGAGACGACGGCGGCCGAATTGCCGGAATGGCGCAAGGCCTTCGGAGAGGCCGCGGCGGTCCCGGGCGAGGAGGATGGCCAGGAACGGGGCCTTGGTAAGGAACCCGGGCCGGGTTCTGGATCGGACCCTGTTCGGAGTTCTATTCCGAGTTCTGTTCGGAGTTCTAATACGCGGTCAGGTTCGAGTTCGGCCTTGGGACCCGGACCAAGCTCGGCATGGGATGCCACGGCGGCCGCAGCCCCGGAAGTTTCCCCGGGTTCGGCGGGTTCGCTGCATTCGGCAGGTTCGGCAGGTTCGGCGGGCTCAGCGGGGTCCGTAGGCTCCGCAAGTTCGGTGGCATCGACATCGGCATCTGTTTCGGCGCAGGCATCCGCTTCAGCACCGGCCGCTACATCGTCATCTGCCTCCGTACCGACAACCGCGTCCGTACGGGAATTCGCACTGGCATCTTCACCGGCTTCAGACCCGTTGTCGGACTCACCGTCCGCGCCGATGGGAACGCCGGATTCCCTGGACCGGAAGCTGGAGGCTTGCCTGAAGTTCGCCGAATACAAACAGCTCCTGATCGGCATAGTCGGGCGAACGCTTCAGGACATTCGCGAGAAGCGGCTGGCGCAAGGCGGGAAATCGGTCGAGGTCGTTAAAAGGTGGATCGAAGAACATTACAGCGAGCAGGCCGAGCTCAGCAGCCTGGCCGGCCTGGTCTACCTGACCCCCACCTATTTAAGCAAGCTTTTCAAGCAGGAGACCGGCATGACCATCACCGACTATTTGATCGAGATCCGGATCAAAAGGGCGAAGCAACTGCTCGCCGACTCCTCCAACCTGAAGATTCATGAAGTCGGACACGAAGTCGGCTATCCCGACCCAGCCTATTTTAACAAGCTGTTCAAGCGGATGGTCGGCGTCACGCCCAATGAGTACAAGCGGATCAGCCACAGCAAAGACGCCCCCCCTCCTAGCGGGGAAGTGAAAAAGGATCTCTTAAAGTAATAACGGCCTTCAGGGGCGCTATTTTGTCGAATTTGGGTCATCGGGGAGGAATAGCGGCTTTTTAAGGCCTTATTTTGGGGAAAAGCGGGCCAAAACCTGATTATTGGCCTACTCGAAAGGAAATAAGGCCCTTTTTGACCGCTATTTTCCCCGTGGAGCCGAATCGGGCCGAAATAGCGCCCCAAAAGACCGCTATTGCGCTCGGCTAGTGGAAAATCTCTAAACCCGCATCACGAAGCGCGGGCACCGGCCGGGCCATCCGAGCAGAAAAGATGCAAATCTGCAGGCATTTCCGCCGACTCGCTCGGTCATCCATTAAAAAGATGCAAATCTGCAGGCATTTTCCACTCTTTTTCCGAACCAGGGCGATTGCGCATGAAAAACCTGCACTTTTGCAGGTTTTTGAGTAAACAAGCGCCTCACTGCCGAAAATCCCTGCACATTTGCAGGAATTTGCTCAAAAAGGGGACGCCCTCCCCCATCCGAATGCCGGATGGGTATAGGGGGCGCCCCTTTTTGCTAGTTCGCGCCGGCGGAAGCGCGATCCTTGCCTTTGTCCGCTTCGCGGGCGTTCTTGTTCGCCGCTTCGCGGTCTTCCATCATCTCCGCTACGCTCTTGACCGCCAGGCGGGCCGCTCCGGCATAGCCCTCCCGGGTCGGCCGCCGCTTCCCTTCGGCCCGGCGGAGCTTCGCCTCCGCGATCGCCGCCTTGTACTGCGGCAGCCAGGCTTCCTGGGCGATCAGCATGTCGTCGACCATCTGCCAAATCTCCGGCGGATTGCAGACCGCGCCGACCAGCGGGTCCATCATGAACGCCTGGCGCAGCAGCCGGTCGTCGCCATGGACGGCCGCCTCCACCGCCAGACGCTGCACGGAGATGCTGGCGCTGCACACCGCGGCCGGGCCGAGGGGCAGGGGGCCGACATGCGGCATGGAAATGCCGTTGCGGTCGACGTAGCCCGGCGCTTCGATCACCGCGTCATCCGGCAGATTGGCGATGATGCCGCGGTTGACGACGTTGAAATGGCCCCGGTACACCCGGCCCGTTTCCAGGCCCTCGATAATGTAGGAGCCATGCTCCTCGCTCCGCTCCTCCGCCTTGAAGGCCAGGGCCGGCTCCTTCATCCAGTTCGGAAAATCCGTCTCGAACCAATTGCGCCCCTCCGTACAAACCCGCAGATAACCGCCGGTCTCGCCGTTGATCCAACTGCCGAGATCGATCCATTCCCGGATCTCCTCCGGCCGTTTGCGGTACCAGGGAACGTATTCGCTCAGATGCCCGTTCGACTCCGTGCTGTAGTAGCCGAACCGGCGGAGCATATCGATCCGCACCTTCTCCGTCCGGGAGAAGTCCGGATGCCGCTCAAACGCCTCCAGGAGTTTGCCCGTCAAGTCCTCCCCGCCATGCTTGATGCTGATATACCAGGTCTGATGATTAATCCCCGCGCATATAATGTCGACTTCTTCCTTGTTCAAGCCGAAGGCTTCGGCAATTTGATGGTGACCGCCCTGCACGCCATGGCAGAGCCCGATCGTCCGCACGCCGCCGTATTGGTTGCAGGCCCAGGTCAGCATCGCCATCGGATTGGCGTAGTTCAGCAGCAGCGCATCCGGCGCCGCCACTTCCCGAATATCCCGGCAAATGTTCAGCATCTCCGCGATGCCCCGCTGCCCGTACATAATCCCCCCGGCGCAAAGAGTATCGCCGACACATTGGTCCACGCCGTATTGCAGCGGAATATCGACGTCCGTCGCGAACGCCTCCAGTCCGCCGACGCGGATGGTGCAGATGACGTATTTCGCATTCCTCAACGCCTCACGGCGGTCCAGCGAAGCCCGAATCGTGATCGGCAATCCGTTTTCCCGGATATCCCGCTGGCATAACTCCGTCACCATTCGCAAATTAGACTCACTGATGTCAGTAAAAGAAACCTCGATATCACGAAACTCCGGCACGGACAGCAGGTCCCGAAGCAGCCCTCTTGTAAATCCGATGCTGCCCGCCCCGATAAACGCCACTTTAAAAGACATGTTCCCATGACCTCCCCAAGCTTAAAATCAGGCTTAAGATCCCGGAGATCTCAGAAAACCCGGAATCCCTTTGCACCACCCATTTTATCAGGGAGACCCGAGTAAGCGTTATCAGGATTCTGACTTATCCGCCGGCTTCCTGTCAAAAATCCTCACTTATCGTATCCGGTGCATCCTTCTGGGCGTGCAGAGAATTCCGGTATTCAATCGGAGTTACGCCCATATGCTTTTTGAACAGCGCGTGAAAATATTGCCGGCTCCCCACCCCCACATAATCGGCGATATCGGCGACCGGGATATTGGTATGGAGCAGCAGCATGGCCGCTTTATCCATCCGCAAGCGGGTCAGGTACTGCATGAGCGTTTCGCCCGTATGCAGCTTGAAAATCCGCTGCAAATACCCCGGATGCAGGTTAACGATCCCCGCCGCATCCTCCACGCGGATCTCGCGATCGTAATTCTCGTGCAGGTAGCCGAGGCACTGTTTGACGTAATAGTCCATCTCCTGATGGTTGCCGCTTTCATGTTCATCGCGAAGACGGCTCAAGGAAATCAGCAGCTCCGCAAACAGCAGGCGGACCATGGCCGAGTCTCCTTCTCCTTCCTCCGCGTGCTGCCGATCCAGCTCCAGTACGAGGCTTTTGAGCGTACGGTAAATTTCCTCGGGATCGCGCAGGACCACATATTGAAACGGGCGGGTCAGCATGGCCGCGACCTCCCTTCCCGCCCCGTCCAGGCATTGGCGAAGCGATGGAAACCGGCCGCTGCTGGGAGCAAAGCGGAACTCAATGTTCAGCATCCGGCAAGGGGAGTTCGGCTCGACGATCAACCGGTGCGGAACGCCGGCGTCAAGCAGAATAAATTCGCCCTTCTTGAGCTGTTTCCCCACGGGACTCAGGTGTTCCGGTGTCCGAACCTCCACCCGGCAAACTCCAGAAAGGATATACATAATTTCCGTCGAGTCATGGCGATGAAAGGACATATGCAGCTCATCCCATTGTTTAAAATAGTAAGCCGTAAACTCCGGCTGATATTCCCCGTCCATTAAGCCTGTACGGTACAGACTGCCGCGTTCCATGGGCCCCCTCCTCCCTTTCGGATTCATCCTGCCCCTATTTTATCAGGGGATAGGTTTCCCCGGCAAAACCTTGTATGATATGGCTGGGAATGGCTGGAACCCTCCCGAGCGGCATCCTATCCATATTTATGAAAGGGGTTGCACTATGAAAAAGCTAGGTTTGATCTATGTGCTGCTTATCGGATGTTTTTTGCTTTACGCGGCGGACTACCGCAGCAAGAGCCACCTTGAGGCGTCCCGGCAGGCGGGCGGACTTCGGGGCGAAATCGGCGAAAAATACATTATGATCACGTTTCAAATGGGCATCGATTATTGGAAAAGCAGTCTCAAAGGGTTTGAAGATGCCGCCTCCGCGCTTCAGGTTTCCGTCGAATATCGGGGAGCCACCCAGCGGGACGTGAATGAGCAGATTACGGTCCTTGAGCAGGCGATCGCCAAAAAGCCAGCGGGGATCGCCATTTCCGCCATTCACCCGCTTGAGCTGAACGCCACGATCGATAAGGCCGTGGAGGCCGGCATCCCGGTCGTTCTGTTCGACTCGGACGCTCCCGGCAGCAAAGCGTATTCCTTCCTCGGCACGGATAACTACAGCGCCGGGGTCAAGGCGGCCCGGCAGATGGCCGAGCTTACGGGGGGAAAGGGGCGGGTCGCGATCGTGACGCTTCCCGGCCAGCAAAACCATGAGGAACGCACCCGGGGATTTGCCGACACGATCTCCCGGGAGTTTCCCGAGATGAAGGTGATGGCCGTTAAGAACGGCAAGGGTGATCCGCTCCTCTCCAGACAAGCCGCCGAGGATATTTTGTCCGGCGACCCCGGGATCGCCGGGATTTTCACCACGGAAGCCAACGGGGGGATCGGCGTTGCCGAAGCCGTTCGGGAGCACCTGAAACGGGGCAATCCGGGTCCGAAAATACTCGGCTTCGATACCGACAAGGGTACGCTCGATCTGGTGAAGAGCGGGGATATCGCGGCCACGATGGCGCAGGGAACCTGGAATATGGGGTACTGGTCGCTCCAGTATCTTTTTGCCTTAAAACACGATCCCCCTGCGGCGCAAAATTCCGGCTCTTCCGTTCCCCGGAGAACCGACACCGGCATTACGGTAGTGACGCGGAGGAATGTCGATGATTATTACGCCAAATAAACGGTTAACGGGACTGGCGCGGATGTCCATGAACAATATGCCGATCCGCTATAAACTGATCCTTCATTTCCTGCTGATCAGCATTCTCCCTTCGATCGGACTGGGCTTTCTCGTCAACTGGTCGGCGGACCGCGTCATCGAGCGCCGGATGACGGAGAATACGCTGCAGCTGATCGGGAAGGTCAACCAAACGCTGGAGGCCTATGTCGAGAATTTGCAGAACATCACCTATTTCATCTCTTTTAATCCCGAAGTCCAGGACTTCCTGAAAAAAGGGACCGCCGGGTCCGGTAGCCGTATCGCCATCGGCAGTCCACAGCCCGAAAGCGGCGCGGAACCGGCATCTTATGCGATCCGCAAATTTCTGCAGGGCTTCACCACCCTGCACTCCGAGGTCGCCGGCATTCTGATCGTCAACCGCCGCGGAGCTTACCTCAGCAATGAAATGTATGCCCGCTATCCGAACGAAAGCCTCACGGAGGAGGAATGGTATTTGGAAGCCGTCCGGAACAAAGGCATCTTCAAAATTGTAGGCCACCCTTCCGGCCGTAACGTTACGACGCATGCCAGTTACAAAGACAGCGAGGTCGTTTCGGTCGTTCGGGCCATCCTGGATCCCGAAACCGGCGAGACGCTGGGCGTCGTGCTCATCGACCTTAAGCTGCGGGTTATCGCCGAAACGGCGCAGGATGTGCGGCTGGGTAAAACCGGCTACCTGACGGTGCTGGATCCCGGCGGCGAGATGATCTATGCGCCGCCGGAGCCTTATGTCGAGAAAATCCCGCGTTCGTGGCTCAAAAACCCGTCCGGAGCCGGCACGGCCACCCGTCAGGTGGACGGGCGCAATCTGCAGTTCATCTACCGGGAATCGGCTTTTACGGGATGGACGACGGTCGGTGTTTTTTCGCTTAAGGAATCCGCGGCGGAGACGCGGGAAATCCGCTTTTCGATCGTCAGCTTCGTGTTCTTCGTTTGCCTGCTCGGGATGACCGCCTCCTTCTATTTGGCCTACTCCCTGTCCAGGCCGATCGGGCAGCTGATGTCCTTCATGCAGAAAGCCCAGTCCGGTGACCTGACCATCCGTCACTGGGGCAGCCGCTCCGATGAAATCGGGCTGCTGGGCCGGAAGTTCAACGCGATGCTGCAGCAGATCAACCGTTTGATCAAGCTGACGGAGCGCCAGGAGCGGCAAAAGCGGGAGGCGGAGCTGCGTAGCCTGCAGGCTCATATCAAGCCGCATTTTCTGTACAATACGCTCGATACGATTCACTGGATGGCCCGGCGCAAAGGGGCCGAGGATATCGCGCAGATGGCCGAGTCGCTGTCCAGGCTGTTCCGGATCGGTCTCAGCAAAGGGAACGATATCATCCCGCTGAACGATGAAATCGAGCATATCCGCAGCTACTTGCAGATTCAACAGGTGCGTTACCAAAACAAGCTCAGCTATTCGATCGACATCGATCCCCGCGTGCAGGGGGCCTATGTGCTGAAACTGATTCTCCAGCCGATCGTCGAGAACGCCATCTACCACGGCATTAAGGAGCGGCGGGGACCGGGCAAGGTGGAGGTTCGGGGAAGCATCCAAGACGGCGGACTCCTGCTTACCGTCCGGGACGACGGAAAGGGGATGACGGCGGAACGGCTGCTTGCGCTCCGCCGCGCATTGGCCGCAGCCGGCACGGCCGAACCGGCGGGGGCGGCCTCCGAGCCTGACCCCGCCGGGGGAAAGGGCTACGGCATGCTCAATGTCCAGGCCCGAATCGCCCTGACCTTCGGGGGCTCCTACGGAATCTCGATCGAGAGCGAGGAAGGCGAAGGTACGACCGTTACAGTAACCCACCCTATTCTAACGGAACCCTTACTCACGAAAGGAGCTGGTGAAGATGACGAATAACAACCCGGGGACCGTACTCCCCGACTGCAAGGTGCTGATCGCCGACGACGAGGCGATTATCCGCGAGGGCATCCGCGAAAGCGTCCGCTGGTCCGAACTCGGGATGCGGGTCGTCGCGGAGGCCGAGGATGGCGAAGAAGCGCTCGAACTGGCGCTGCGGCATGGCGTGCAGATCGTGCTTGTCGATCTGAACATGCCGATTCTGGACGGCATCGGTCTGATGGAGAAGCTGCGTGAACATCTCCCCGCCTGCAAAATCATCATCATTACCGGACATGATGAATTTGCTTACGCCCAGAAAGCCATCCGCCTTCAGGTCAAAGATTACATCCTCAAGCCGGCCAATCCGGGCCAACTGGAGCGCGTGCTGCGTCAGGTCCGCGGGGAACTGGAGCAGGAAGCCGACAGGCAACAGCAGCTGGAAACGGCTTCCCGGCAGTTTTCCCGAAATTATCCCCTCTTGCGGGAACGGTTTTGCCAGGAATGGATGGACGGCCTTATGGACGCGGATGAAATCGCGGAACATTTGGGGTTTCTGAACCTTCCCGTCCTCCCCCCCGCCCTGCTTGGCGTGATCCGCCTGCGGGAAGCGATCTTGCCCCAGCCGGCCTTGAAGGAGCAGGAGCGGCAGCTTTTTCTATATGCCGTGGAAAATATCGCCGCCGAACTGCTCGCCCCCTACCCGAAAGCGATTTATCGCGATCCTTTCGGGTTTGTGGTCATCCTGCTTTGGGATGCGTCCGCTCCGGCCGAAGCCGCCTTCCGCCGGATCGAGCCTGCGGCACGCACCTTTCTGAAGATCGCCGTCGATCTGGAGGCCATGGAGGGCGGCAGGGAACTGACGGAGATTCCGGCGATTTACCGGAAATGCAAAAGCGCCGTGTTGAAGGAGGCCCCGCTCTCTCCGCTGGTGCGGCGGGCCAAATACTATATCCACGACCATTATGCCGATCGTGGTTTGACGCTGGAGCGAATCGCCGCCGAACTGCATACCTCTCCGGTATATTTAAGCCGTCTGATCAAACAGGAACTCGGCGTATCCTTCAACGGCTATCTGACCCGGCTGCGGATGCGCAAAGCCATACAGCTGCTTCATACTACGGAGCTGGCGATCCATGAAATCGCCGAGCGGGTCGGCTACGAAACACAGCATTATTTCAGTACGGCGTTCAAACGGACGACGGGCGTTTCGCCGCTGCAATTCCGGAAAGGCGAGAAAAGTTAATTTTTTATAAAAAGAGTAAATTCCGTATAAATACGCGACGCTCCCCCGTTGCTATACTCGGTCATGAAAACTGCAAACGCATTCATTGGCGAATGCGAAATTGTATTCCATTCCTAATCGAGGGGGAGATCGAATGATGAAAAAATGGACGGCTCTGCTTCTGGCCTGCGCCTTGCTGGCCTTATTAACCGCCTGCGGCGGGGCGGGAGGCGGAACGGAGGGCGGGACCGCCGGGAAATCCGGCTCCGGCGGCGGCTCTGGCGGAGAAAAAGGAACGGTCGGCATCGCCATGCCGACGAAATCCTCGGAGCGCTGGGTCAATGACGGAAACAACATGGTCAAGGAATTCGAGAAGCTGGGCTACGGGGCGGACTTGCAGTATGGCGAGGATGTGGTGGAAAACCAGATTTCGCAGATCGAAAATATGATCACCAAGGGAGTCAAGATCCTCGTCATCGCCTCCATCGATGGAGCGGCGCTGACCGATGTGCTGCAGAAAGCCCATGATCAAGGCATCAAGGTGATCGCCTACGACCGCCTGATCATGAACAGCGAACATGTGGACTATTACGCCACGTTCGACAACTTTAAAGTCGGCGTCCAGCAGGCCTCTTACATCGAGGAAAAACTCGGCCTTAAAGAGGGGAAGGGGCCGTTTAACATCGAGCTGTTCGGCGGATCGCCGGACGACAACAACGCCTATTTCTTCTTTGACGGAGCCATGTCCGTGCTTCAGCCTTACCTCGATTCCGGAAAGCTGGTCGTCCGCAGCGGTCAGACGAAAATGGAGCAGGTAGCCACGCTCCGCTGGGACGGGGCTACCGCTCAGTCGCGGATGGATAACCTGCTGAGCGCCCACTATGCGACGGAAAACGTGGACGCCGTGCTTTCGCCCTATGACGGAATCAGTATCGGCATTCTGTCCTCCCTGAAAGGCGTCGGTTACGGATCGGGCGACAAGCCGCTGCCCATCGTGACCGGCCAGGACGCCGAACTGGCCTCGATCAAGTCGATCCTGGCCGGGGAGCAGACGCAAACCGTATTCAAGGACACGCGGGAGCTGGCGAAAAAGGCCGTCGCCATGGCTCAAAGCATCCTCGAGGGAACGGAGGCCGAGGTCAACGATAGCGAAACCTACGATAACGGGGTTAAAGTGGTGCCCTCTTACCTCCTGGAGCCAAAATCGGTGGATAAGGACAACGTGGAAAGCGTACTGGTCGAGAGCGGCTATTACACCAAGGAAGAATTGGGCCTTTGAGGCGGGGTGACGACCGATGAGCGAGCACATTTTGGAGATGAGAGGCATCACCAAGACCTTTCCCGGCGTCAAGGCGCTGTCCCAAGTCCATCTGCAGGTTCGGGAAGGCGAGATCCACGCGCTATGCGGGGAGAACGGTGCCGGCAAATCTACGCTGATGAAGGTGCTCAGCGGCGTATACCCTTACGGCACCTATGAGGGCGACATTATTTTCCAAGGCCAAGTCTGCGAATTTAAAGATATCAAGCAAAGCGAGAACCTCGGTATCGTGATTATCCACCAGGAGCTTGCGCTGATTCCCTACCTGTCCATCGCGGAGAACATCTTTCTCGGCAATGAACAGGCCCAAAGGGGCGTCATCAACTGGCACGAAACGACGGTACGGACCAGGGAACTGCTCGAGCGCGTCGGTCTCCGGGAGTCTCCGACCGCTCCGGTGCTTCAGCTTGGCGTCGGCAAGCAGCAGCTGGTGGAGATCGCCAAGGCGCTGTCCAAAAAGGTAAAGCTCCTGATTTTGGACGAACCGACTGCCGCGCTGAACGAGGCCGACAGCGAAAACCTGCTTAGGCTGATCGTCGAGCTGAAGCATCAAGGGATCGCCTCGATCATCATCTCCCATAAGCTGAATGAAATCGAAAAAGTGGCTGACGCCATCACGATTATCCGCGACGGCCAAACGATCCAAACGCTGCGCATGGAAGAGGAGCCGGTTACGGAGGACCTGATTATCAAAGGCATGGTCGGCCGCGATTTGACGCAGCGCTATCCCGAGCGGACCTCCCGCAACGCCGGGGAGGTCATCTTCGAGGTGAAAGGCTGGGAAGTCCGGCACCCTCAGCAAGCGGACCGCAAGATGCTGGACGATATCCACCTGCATATCCACCGCGGCGAAATCGTAGGCATCGCCGGGCTGATGGGGGCCGGGCGGACCGAGTTGGCGATGAGCCTGTTCGGCCGCTCCTACGGCCGATATGTGCGCGGACAGACCTTTCTGCACGGCAAGGAGGTTCATTTGACCGATATCGCCACGGCCATCCGTCACCGCCTCGCTTATGTGACCGAGGACCGCAAACAATACGGGCTCGTGCTGATCGACGATATCAAGCGGAACATTACGCTGTCCAACCTCGGCAAGCTCTCGCGGTTCGGCGTCCTCAACGAGAAGGAAGAGGTGCTTGTCGCCGAGGATTACCGGCGCAGACTGAACATCAAAACGCCGGGCATCTGGCAGAAAACCGGCCATCTCAGCGGCGGAAATCAGCAAAAGGTCGTGCTGAGCAAATGGATTTTTACGGAACCGGAAGTGCTGATCCTCGATGAACCGACACGCGGCATCGATGTCGGCGCCAAATATGAGATTTACTCGATCATCCATCAACTGGCCGATGAAGGCAAAGGCATTTTGTTCATTTCGTCCGAACTGCCGGAAATTCTCGGGATGTGCGACCGAATCTACGTGATGAGCGAGGGCCGGATTACGGGCGAAGTCAAGCGCGAAGAAGCCTCGCAAGAGGTGCTGATGAAACTGATGACACGGGGAAGGGGGTAACCGGAATGCAAGCGATCGGCGAACTTTTTAGAAAAAATATCCGGCAATACGGCATGATTATCGCGCTGGTCTTCATTACGGTATTATTTCAAATTTTGACGGATGGGATTTTGCTGAAGCCGCTGAACATCACCAACCTGATCCTGCAGAACAGCTATATCCTCATCCTGGCGATCGGGATGGTGCTGGTGATCATTACCGGGCATATCGACTTGTCGGTCGGCTCCGTCGCCGCCTTTATCGGCGCCCTGGCCGCCATTATGATGGTCGATATGCAGCTCCATCCTTTCGTCGCGGTGATTCTCTCGCTGCTGATCGGTGCGCTGATCGGCGCCTGGCAGGGCTTTTGGGTCGCTTATGTGAATATCCCGGCGTTTATCGTCACCCTGGCCGGGATGCTGCTCTTCCGGGGCTTGACGATGATCGTGCTGGGCGGCCAGTCAATTGCGCCGTTTCCGAAGTCTTTTCAAAAAATCAGCTCCGGTTTCCTGCCCGACTGGCTCGGGGGCGGCTCCCTTCACGTACTGACCCTTGTGCTGGGAATCCTCCTCTCCCTGCTCGTCGTCTGGCAGGAGTACCGGGAACGGCGGACCCGGATCAAATACCGGTTCGAGGTACCGGCTTTATGGATCTTTGGCCTCAAACTGGCGGCGCTCGTCGTCGTGCTTAACCTGTTCACTTACGTGCTGGCCACGTATCATGGGATTCCCAACATTCTTGTCATCCTGTTCTTCTTGATCGTCATCTATTCCTTCGTGATGAACCGGATGATCGCCGGACGCCATATTTATGCGCTCGGAGGCAACGAGAAGGCCGCCAAGCTGTCCGGGGTCAAAACGAAGAAGGTCACGTTCTGGGTGTTCGTGAACATGGGCGCCTTGGCCGCCCTCTCCGGCCTGATCTTTGCGGCCCGGCTGAATTCCGCCACGCCGAAGGCCGGCACGAACTTCGAGCTGGACGCCATAGCCGCCTGCTTCATCGGCGGCGCCTCGGCCACCGGCGGGATCGGTACGGTCTATGGCGCGATTATCGGAGGTCTGGTCATGGGGGTTATGAACAACGGGATGTCCCTCATCGGTCTCGGCGTGGACTGGCAGCAAGGAATCAAGGGCTTGGTGCTGCTGCTGGCGGTCGCCTTCGATATCTACAACAAATCCAAAACCCAGTAACTCCCCCTGCCGTCAGCACGGAAGAAATCGCAGCGCCAAAAAAGCAAGTTCCTTTCGCCTTGAACGGCGGTAAAGGGACTTGCTTTGTTTCGCCTTAGAACGACAATGGCTGCCCATCGGGCTCGAACAAAAAGGCCCGCAGCTTGGCGCATTCTTCGCGCAGGTCTTCCAGTTGTTCGAGGTATATCAGCAGCGCCTTGAATACCACGCTCTCCGTTAAGGAGTCGTTCAGCTCCGTTCTTAATTTCCCGATCGCTTCGAGGTAATCTTCCTTTTCCTCCTCCTTCAGCGATTCGTGGTCTTTTACGATCAACTCCATATTGCGAAACGACTTCTGAAGCTGACGGGAACGCAGCACCGGGGTCATCTCCTCCGAACGGCAGTTCATCACCCAGGAAGGCGTCTCGAACAACAGCGGCATCTCGGGCTTGCGAATCTTCCAGCCCTCCACCAGTACGCCGATCAAATGCTCCACATAGGTGGCCAACCTGTAGCAGTGTTCGTGGGAAAGGTGCGGGCCGACCACGCGGATGTAATCCAGCAGCACACTGCTCGCGACAAAGGTCAAGTCCGTCGCGTAGCCTTCGACCTCTTCCCCGCATAAGTCGATGATGCTGTCCTGGAACCACATAAACAGTTTGCGCTCGATGACCATAAAGGCGTTCTGGATATCTTCATTTTCATAAATCGGCATCAGCGGCTCTATAAACAGCACCATATAGGTCCGGTGATTGAAAATATACTCCAGAAAAATCACGATCAGCTCGATAATCCGATCGCTTTTCGATAAACCGGCTTTTCGGTACAGCTGGTGAACCCTACCCTCGAGTTCCTCGGAGAGCATCGCCATCGCTTCGAGCAGCAGGTCCTCTTTTCCGGGAAAATATTTGTACAGGGACGGTTTGGTCATTCCGCAAGCTTTCGCGATTTCGTCCACCGTCGTAAAGGCATATCCTTTTTCCGCAAAGAGCCGAATCGCTGTCTGAATGATTAAGGTTTTCTTGTCCACAGCTACCGGGTCCTTTCAATTGGATTTCCGCCAAAAAGGCCGAACCGGGAACATTCCCGGTCCGATCATAAAGGCGGTTTTACATCGATAACGGATTCTGCGGCGCATCGGTGCCGGGTTTAACGCCGGACTTGTTCGCTTTACGTTCCTGGCGCTTGATTTTGTAGAGCGCTACAACCATATAAAGCGAAGGCACAACGACCAGCGTCAGGATCGTCGAGAACATCAGCCCGAAAATAATCGTGTATGCCATAGGCCGGAACAAGATGCTTCCCGATATGGCCAGCGGCAGCATCCCGATGATCGCGGTGAGCGAGGTCAGGAGAATCGGCCGGAACCGGGCGGCGGTGGCCTCGATGATGGCCTCCTTCAACTCCATGCCCTCCCGGCGGGCCTCCTCGATGAACTCGATCAGGACAATCCCGTTCCGCACGACGATACCGGCGAGGGAGATGATGCCCATGATGCTCATGAAGCCGATCGAGGAGCCCGAGATGAAGATCCCGATCACCCCGCCCGCGGCGGCCAGATAGACGGTGGTCATAATGATGACCGGTGCCGACAACGAATAGAATTGCACCGTAATCAAGAGCAGAATCAGGAAGATCACGATGATAAACAGGCTGCCCAAATCGCCGAAGATTTCCGACTGGTCGGAAGTTTCGCCGCCAAGCTCCCAGGTATACCCGTCCGGGAAAGGCATATCCTCCAGCATGGCGCGGATCTCCGTATTCAGCTCGGTCGCCGTTTTCCCCTTCGCGTCCGCTTCGACCGTTACGGTCCGCACCAGATTGTAATGCTGAATCTTCTGAATTGCGAAGGATGGCTTTAATTTAGCAATCTGCGACAGCGGCACCTGCATCCCTTGCGCGTTCGTCACATTCAATTGTTGGAACAGCTCGCCAGGGTCGCCGTTGTTGTTTTTCATATAGAGGTTGACGTCAATGATCTGTTCGCCCGTGTCAAAATCGCCGATATCCAGTCCGTCGCCCATCAGGCGCAGCGTCTGGGTCAGCGTTTTGTAGTCCACGAGATGCTGGTTCATCGCTTCCTTGTCAATCTCGAACTCTAACGTGTAGCTCTGGTTTCCGAAGTTGTCCTTGATTCCCGTAGTCCCGTCCACTTTGGCGATCTTCTCTTTCACCTGCTGGGACAATCGCTGCAGCTCATCCAAGTCCTCTCCGGCGATCCGGATCGAGACGGCCGCGCCGACCGGGATCCCCATTCTCGGGATGTTCAGGGAAATCTTCGCCGCGGGATACCGCTTCACCAACTCCTTCTGCCACGCATTTACGGTCTCCTGCAAATCAAACTCGCCTTCCTTACCCACGACGGCGATTTGTCCGACGGTCGGCGAAGAGCTCATCATGTTCGTGATATCGGAGAACAGCTGCGGCGCCTTGCCTCCCGCGGCGTAACTCACCAGCTCCGCCTCCGGCTGCTTGCGGACCCACTCCGCGATGCTGGAGAGGGTACGATCGGTTTCCTGGAAGGAGGTGCCGACCGGCATTTCCACATTGATGTTCACGTTCGGATCCTCCGCCTCGGGGAACAGGTCCACCGGGGTAAGCAGCGCAAAACCGAACGACGCGGTGCCGATCAAAAGGCCGGCCAACGCCGTAAGCAGCGGTCTTTGCAGCACTTTCGGAATCAGTTTCCCGGAATACGCCCGGGTCACGGTTTGAATCTGCTTGCCGAGCAGGCCGGGCGGCCTAGGCTCGCCCCCGTTCCTCTGCTTCTTGCTTCTCCGCTGTTCATGCCATTCCCGGAAGATCGGAATGATCGTGAGCGACATTAACATGGAAGCGAGCATCGAACTGGAGATGACGATCGGGATCGGCTTGATGAAGGAGCCGACGTCGCCCGTCAGGAACAGCAGCGGCGCGAAGGCGAAGATCGTCGACAGCGTGGCCGTCAAAATGGAAACGGCGACTTCCTTCGCGCCTTTGACGGAAGCGACCGCCGGGCTTTCCCCCAGATCGCTCAGCCTGCGCTCGATATTGTCGTTGACGACGACGGCGTCGTCGACGAGAATCCCGAGCACGATAATCAGACCCACGATCGAAATTTCGTTCAGCGAAACGCCGGTGATCGGCAGCACGATCAGGCCGAGCGCGATCGAAATCGGGATGGCCAGCGCCACGAAGGCGGATGTCAGCAGGTTGAGCCCCAGCGTACATACGATAATCACCGCGATAATCGCAATCAGCATCTCCCGGGACAAGTGGCTGAACATCTTGTTTACGACATCCAGTTGGGCAAACGCGTTGGTAAACGTCACATGTTTCGGCAAATCTTTGGTCAATTCGTCCAGTTTGACGTTGATCGCCTTATCCATGGACGGCACGTCCGAGCCCGTCTGGGCGTTCACATTGATCAAAATGGCGGGCTTGCCGTTGTAATACGGCAAATAATCGGCTTCCGCCTGGGTCACCGCCACTTCGCCGACATCTTTCAGATAGACCGGAAATCCGGTCTGCGTGCGCATGATCAGCACATCGTTCAATTCGTCGACTTCCTCGATGCTATCGACCAGCAGCTGATAATTGCGGCTGTCGACATCCAGATCCCCTAAAGGCACCCGCTCGTTCATGGCCTGAACGGACTGAACCACCTTTTCCCACGGAATGCCGTACTGCTGCAGTTTCTGCATATCGAGTTGTATCCGTACTTCCCGGTCCGGAAGGCCGCCGAGCTCACCCCCGGCTACTCCCTGTACGGTACGAAGCTTGTCGCGCCACTGAATCATCGTATCGTTGAGGGCGTAAAGCTCCTCCCGGGTATCGGCGTAAATGACGTACGAGCCGACGAACGCCGAGGCCAAATCATCATTGACGACCGGCTGAAGCGCATCCGCCGGCAAATCCGCCGAGGCGTCCTGCACGTTTTTGCGCAGCTGATCCCAGGTTTTCTCGGCGTCCGCGTCGGGATAAGCCTGAACCTGAATGCTCGAATAACCGTTGCCCGAGGTCGAGATTACCGTCTCGACGGTCTCGACTCCCTTAATCGCCTGCTCCAGCACTTTGGTTACGGATTGCTCCACTTTTTCTGGCGAAGCCCCGGGGTATACCGTGGTTACGAGCGCCGTCTTGACCAAGGCGTCGGGCATATCCTGTCTGGCCAGCCCCGTAAAGCTGTAGACGCCGAACACGATTAGCATGGTGAAAAAGAGCAGCGTGATTTTGCGTTTTTTGACGAAAAATTCAATCATAGGGTCACGTCCTCCGAAGCCGCGATGGCATCGCCGTCAAATAGCCCGTCGGCTCCGGCGCTGACGATCACGTCGCCCTCCTTCAGGCCGGCCACGATATGGAACCGGTTGTTGCTGATTTCACCCAGCTCCACCGGCGTCTTCACCGCCTTGCCGTCCACGGCCCGGAATACATAAGGCTCCTGACCGCTGCTGATAACCGCCTCGGCCGGAACGAGAATCCCCTGTTTCCCGGCTGTCTGGCGACCGGCCTTGACGACCTGCCCCGGGAACCAGTCCTTCTCCGGGTTCGGCACACTCACCTCCACGGAAATCGTGCCTGTCCCCGCATTCGTCTGGGGATGGATCCGGGTGACCGTTCCGGTCCGGGTTTTGCCGGACTGGTCCAGGTCCACCTTCTGTCCGGCCTTCCAATCTCCGATCTGGCCGTCGGGAACCGGCAGCATCACCTTAAGCGTCTGCGTCGAGCCGATGACGAAAGCCGGGGTACCGGCTCCGGTGGTTTGACCGACGGAGACGTTCTTCTCCAGCACCGTTCCGGAAATCGGAGCGGTCAGCTTCGTCTTCGACAGGGCCAGCTCCGCCTGGGCTTGGGCCGACAGGGCGTTTTTGTAACCGGCCTGCGCCTGCGCCTCCGCCGCCAAAGCCGACTCTTTTCCGGCCTGGGCCTGGGCCACGGTCGATTTCGCCGCCTGAACCTGCTCATCCGTCGCTCCTTCGGTGGCCTCCGACAAGGCTTGCTTCGCGTTGTCCAGCGTAATTTCCGCGTTCTTCAGCTGGACCTGGGACTTCTCGTAATCGTCCAGCGAAATCAGACCTTCCGCGTAAAGCTTATTGTAGCGCTCCGCGTCGGTCTTGATTTTGTTATAGGCTTCCTCCGCTTGTTTTACACCGTTCTGCGCTTGCGCCAGCTGCTGCTGGCTCGCGCCTTTCTCCACCGCGGCCAGATTGGCTTTGGCCGCTTGAATCTGGGCCTCCGCGTTGGCGATCCCCGCCTTGGCCGCCTTCAACTGCCCTTCGGCCTGGGCCACTCCGCTCTTGGCCTGGGTTAATTGGATGTGTGCCAGCTCCGTGTCGAGCTCGGCCAGCACGTCGCCCGCCTTCACCGTGTCCCCGACCTCAACCTGCGTTTTCTTGACCTCGCCCCCGGCCTGGAACGAGACCGTAGCGGATTGATTAGACTGAAGCGTGCCCGACAAATCATATACTGAATTCAAAGGTTCATTCTTTACTTTGATGGTTTTTACCGCAACCGAATCGCTTACTTTGTCGCTTTCCGCCGCCGCTTTCCCTCCGTCCGTTCCCGAAGAACATGCGGTGATGGACAGCGTTAATAAAGCTGCTGCAAAAAGGCATGCCCAGCGTCCTTTCATCAGGTTAATCTCCTCCCCCGTCTAACTCACCGGTTATTTTTTTAACTCCAAAGTAACCCAGTCAGGACACGGTTGTCAAGCGAACCCCCCTGCCATTGATTTTCAGAATCTTGATGTGTTAGCATGGGAAAATGAGAGAAGAATGGGGAGGGAATTTTTGATGAAAAAGGAAGCCGCCGCACTGGTCCTGTCCTTCGCTTTACTGGCCGCAGGCCCCGTTTCCGTGAAGGCCGCCGACGGCGATACGACCCAGACGGGACATCACGCGACGACAGGCGAGAAACTGAAGACGTCTTTTGTCGATTCCGGCACGCTTGCGTCGCTCAAGCATTGGGACCTCGATACGATCGTAAAGCGGGCCATCGACAATTCCTATAATTTGTCGCTGCTCAGTATGAAGCTGACCGCGTTAAAGCAAAATGAGAGCAATTTAAAAGACCAAAAGAAAGAGTTGGATAAGGCGAAGATGGATACGGGCTCGGGGAGCTATACATTGCCGACTAGCCCGGATGAAATCATGAAGAAGTACTTTCCGCCGGACCAAATGCCAACTGAACCGCCTTTATGGTTGGGGCCTGTGATCGAAACCAACACCGTGGTCAACCAAGTCATGAACGGGGTCGGCGGCATCGCTTCCGCCCTGAACAAGCAGTTGCAGAGCCAACGGGAACAACTGGAGCAAGGCTTGGAGCAGTTGAATACGGAGCAATCCAATACCCTCCTGGATCTGGAGATGGCCAAAGACGGAGCGGAGCTGCAAATCACCTCCCAATACGTCCAGCTCCTGTCCCTGGACAAGCAAATCGAGCTGGCGGAGCAATATCTGGAGCTGCTCAAGCGCGATGAGCATAGAGCCTCCGTGTTGCAGGAAGAAGGGCTGGCAAGCTCGGAAACCGTCATGAACGCACAGCGAGCCATAAGCGACCAGGAAGAGCAGTTGGAGTCCTTAAGGGAAAATTACCAGCTTGCCCTGATTCAAATGTGCTTCGATTTGGGGATTGTCTACGACCCGGAGATTACGCTGGAAGATATCGAATATACGCCTCAGCCCGTCACCCGCAAGGACAACAAGGCGTTATTGGAGAATTCCTATGAAATGAAAAAACAGTGGAACGCAATCGTCCAAGCCAAAAATGAAGAGTACGGCACCGATGCAGCCAACGACCATCAGGAGGATTACCTGAACACGATGACGCGAATTTCGGAGCAGCAAGCGGAACAAACCCGCGTCGAACTCAGCAAAAAAATCAGCAAAACCTACAGCGACGCCGATACCGCCTACCGGGCTTATCGGACCGCCGAGAAGGACCTGGCCGAGGCGAATCAGGATTATATCCATATGGAAGCCCGCTTCAATAACGGACTCGTTTCGTCTTATGACTTTTATAAGTACGGATTCACCCTCACCCAGCAAGAGCTCGCGCGGGATCTGACGCGCCTGCAGGTGTACATGGCCAATAAAGCCGCGGACAAAATGGAGGAAGGGTTAATCAAGTAAATTAAAGACTGTTCCGCCGACCATGCAGGGCCGGTGGAACAGTCTTTTTTGCGGTCAACTCGGTTCCGTGAAAAAGCAAGACTACGCTCACTACGCTCACTACGCTCGACGTTTCTCGTTTCCCTTACGGACGTAATAGCCGCTATTTCGCGCTTTTTCACCTTTCCGAAATTCTAACGGAAGCCATAGCGCCTATTCTGCTTATTTGCCCCCGGCTGGCCTCATTTTGCCAAAATAGCCGCTAATATTTCCGTTAGAACCCCGATTCGCCTTTAAAATACGAAATAGCGGCTATGGCTTCCGTTAGCGCAGAACGCGGACCACGGTCGTCCGCTTGCGCTAGCGAACCGGGGGCGTTGGCCCAGCGGAACGCAGGCGGACTCGGTCGTAGCGGCGACTACGCTCCACGGTCTCACCCCCCGCCAACGATGAAGGCCCCCGGCTGTCAGACAGCCAGGGGCCTTGCATATTCATGCCACATCCTTCGTATCGACGTTCCGGATCGCCAGGTACGCGACAAGCAGACCCAGCACCGCAATGATCACGGGGATGATTACGATTTTACTCAGCGTAAATTCCGTCCCGGTGTTGGCGTTCAGAGCCATCGCGACAAGGATGGAGGACACAATCGTCGTAGGTACCGAGTACTTTCTCATCCCGAAATATAGCGGGACAAGGGAGATGCAGCTGTACACCGCCGAATTTACCAGGAAGCGGATGCCATGTTCGATCAGGAGCGATGTCGGCAGCTCCCCCGGGATAAAATGAGTGAAGCTATTGTAAACATAAAACCCGTAAAAGGCCACCACGCGGCCGATGATGCCGAACAGGAATGTGAACAGGACCACGATGATGATTTTTGCCGCGAGCAGCTTCTTGCGCTGGATCGGATACATGAACAGTACGGTGATGGATTTGTTCTTATATTCGTCGATAATGAACTTGGACAGAAGTACGGAGGCATAGATGATGAACGTCAACGACACGAAGAGATCGACGCTCGTCAACACGTCCCCGTAATTGGTAAACGGCTTCTCGGAACCATCGTAGTTTACGACGATGACAAAAAACATGATCAAAAACGAGGCGATGAATCCGCCAAGGATGCTGCGGCCGATTTTCGTCTTTTTCAATTCCAGCTTGATTAAATTAAGCACTCCGGTTGCCTCCATTCAACAGGCTAAAGAAATAATCCTCCAGCGAGCTGTTCTTTTTGTGGATCGATTCGATCACCACATCATGCAGCACCAGCGTTTTGGTCAGTTCGTTCTGCCGGACCTGCGGATCATAGACCCGTACCGTAACCTCATCCATCAGTTTAAAATTGGACACACTTAACTGATTCGTCAAAACAAACGCCGCTTTTTTGCTGTCGCCGACCTTCAGTTCAATGTAATCCGTATTCCGCTCGCGCACCCGGTCCATCGCCACTTCCTCGATCAATCGCCCGTGGTTGATCACGCCGATCGTATCAGCCATCTGCTCCATTTCGCCCAAAATATGGCTTGATACCAGCAGCGTCATCCCGTACTCCTTCGAGAGCAGCTTGAACAAATCGCGGATTTCCTTGATCCCCAGCGGGTCAAGCCCGTTGATCGGCTCATCCAGAATAAGAAGTTCCGGCTTCGTAATAATCGCCCGCGCGATCCCGAGCCGCTGCTTCATCCCGAGGGAGAAGTCTTTTACCGGCTTCTGTTCGATATTTCGCAAATTAACCAATTCCAGCGCCTCATCGACCGCCTTTTTATTGTAGTAACCCATATATTCACAATGCATTTCGAGATTTTCCCGGGCCTTCAGTTTATCGTAAAAAATCGGGTATTCGATAATCGCCCCCATGCGGCCTAGCATCTGGTACGATTTTGTCGTCAACTTCTCTCCGAAAATTTCAATTTCCCCACCGTAGGCTTCACCAGATTGGTGAGCATTTTCATCACGGTCGTTTTCCCCGCTCCGTTCGGCCCCAAAAACCCGTAAATCTCACCCTTCTTTACGTTCATGTTTACCTCGGACACGACCTCCTTGCCTTGAAACACCTTCGTCAGTCCGATCGTTCTCAGAATAGAGCTCATCGTATCTCTCCTTTTGGTCTTGCCTTACTCGTGATCTGTTTTTCACTATATTTTTATTGTAAAGTCCCTTCCGTTCTTGTTTATTAATCAAATCTTACTTGTTTCTTAAGTTGAAGTTGCCGCATTTACAGCGCACAAAAAAAGCCCATAGCATGCAGTTGAACCTGCTTATCTATAGGCTAAGCCAGCAATTAATACCGAAACGGCCGGAGGTATACGGAGAAAATCGTCTTCTCGAAGGGCCGGCTGTAGAGCCGGACGTCCCCTCCCATCTGCTCGGCCAGCCGCTTCGTAATCGTCAAACCCAAACCGCTGCCCTGATACGCCTTGTTCCGGGAATCCTCCAGCGTATACATCCGCTCGAACACCCGGCTCTGGTGAATTTCGCCGATTCCCTTCCCCCGGTCCCATACGTCGATGCACACCCGGTCCTCTTCTTCCCTTAAACTCAAGCCGATCACTTTACCGTCTCCACCATACCGGATCGCGTTCGAAATCAGATTGTCCAGAATCCGATCCAGCGCACTCTCGTTGGCGTAGGCATAAATCGGTTCCTCGGGGATTGACAGATTAACCTCGAAGCCTTGCCCCGTCAGCACCTCGTAAAAAGCCAGCATATTCCGCCGGCAGACCTCATTCATGTGAACCCGGGTCAGCGGCACGGGCAGATCCCCCGCCTCCAGCTTGGCCAGGTCAAAGAATTGCCTGATCATCTCCAGCACTTCGTTGGCCTTGCGGTGAACTTTACGTATCAGCTCCGTCCGCTCGGTATCCGGCATGCCGGGGTCCAGCTCCATCGCCTCCAAATAACCGAGGACCACCGTAAGCGGGGTTTTCAAATCATGGGAGATGTTGGACAGCATTCTTCGGGTCGACTGCTCGGTCCCCGACCGCTCGGCCAAAATGCGCTGATTTAACTCCAGCACCCGGTTGATATCCGTGAGAAGCAGGCGAAGCTCCGGGTCCCCGGTAAAAAGCAGAAGCTTGGCGCCCGATTCATCCGTCAGAATCCGCTCCAGTTTGTCGTGAATATGCCCAAGCTGCCGGGATCTTCTCCGGTTGTCCTGATGCAGCTTGTATACCCACCCCGCCAATATGAAAATCACGCCGACCAGCACGCCGTAGATCATTCCGCAACCGTCCATCTGTAGCCGATGCCCCAAAGGGTTTGCAAATAGCGGGGTTCGGAAGGATCTTGTTCGATTTTTTCCCGCAGCCGGCGGATATGCACATTGATGACATTCTCGTCGCCCAGGTAATCGTCGTTCCAGATGAACCCGTAGATTTGCGCCTTCGTGAATACGCGATTCGGATTCCGCAGGAAAAGACCGAGAATTTCGGCTTCCTTGGCCGTCAGCTTGATCTCCTCCCCATTCCTGCGAACCAGGTAATTATCCAGATCCACGGTTAAACCGTCCAAGACGACGACCGTCTCCGGCTTCTCTTCGGATTCGCGCCGGGCATACAAGGTCGCCCGCCGGATCGCCGCCTTGATGCGAGCCGTGATTTCGATCAGCGAAAACGGCTTGGCGATATAATCGTCCGCGCCGAAGCCGAGACCGATGGCCTTGTCGACATCATTGTCTTTGGCGGACATGATCAGAATCGGGACGGAACTGGTTTCGCGGACCCTTTTGATCACTTCCATCCCGTCCAGCTTCGGCATCATCAAATCGACCACCAGCAAATCAAAGTTCTCGTTCCGGAACAGAGCCAGCCCGTCCTCACCATCGCCGGCCGACCGGATGACGTAACCTTCTTTGGTTAAATAGCCGGTCAGCATATCTATAATCGAAGCGTCATCTTCTATCAGCAAAATTTTATGCGGCACACTTGCCCACCCCGTCTCTCATTCTCTCCCTGATTATACACCATCGGAACAGCGGACGGCCGTTTTTGAGAATCGTGAGGCGGAAGCGTATAATGGGAATAAGGTTTTTGAAAAATTTTACAGGTGCAGGTGATGTCGATGTCGAATTCCCTTCTCACCAAAAAGGCGCTGGCCGCCGCTTTAAAGAACCGGATGAGTACGACTCCCTTAAGTAAAATAACCGTTAAGCATTTGGTGGAACGCTGCGGTCTCAACCGCCAAACCTTTTACTATCATTTTCAGGATATCTACGAGCTGCTGGGATGGATCTATCAAACCGAGGCCGTCGATACCATCGCGGGTTACCGCAGCTACGATACCTGGCCGCAAGGACTGCTCAAAATTTTCAAGTATATCGAAACGAATCGGAGCTTCTGCCTGAACACGCTTCACTCTCTGGCCCACGAACATCTTGACGCCTATTTGTTCGCCGTCACCAATCGGTTGATCATGGGCGTTGTCCAGGAGCTCTCCTGCAACAAACAGGTAAGCGACGAAGATAAGAAATTTATGGCCGATTTCTATACGCTGGCGTTCACGGGTTTGGTGATCCAGTGGATGCGGGAAGGCATGGTGACGGAACCGGAGTTGATCATCGAACGGCTGACGCGCTTAATGGAGGGAAATTTTGAACGAGCCCTGCAGCGCTACGAGGAGAGCCGCCTGTAATGTCCGAAAGCTCCATGGCTGATCGCGTCGCTTCTCTAGACAATCCGGGGCGGGTGTACAAAAATTAAACACGCGCATTCCTTTGTTGATTTTCAAGTCGGGGGTCGGCGTACTACATTAAAATTGTTCATAACATGAACAATCCCTTTTTGTGGAGGCGACAGATATGGCAGAGAACGGAAACGGAAGACAGGTGTATTTTGTCGGCGGCGGTATAGCGTCACTGGCGGGTGCGGCTTTTCTGGTACGGGATTGCGGCTTTCCAGGTGAACAAATTCACGTGTTGGAGGAAATGAAAATTCTCGGAGGAAGCAACGATGGCGCGGGAAACGAACAACAAGGCTATGTGATCCGCGGCGGCCGGATGCTGAACGATGAAACCTACGAAAATTTATGGGATCTGTTAAGCTCCATCCCTTCCCTTGATCAACCCGGCTTGTCCGTGCGGGAGGAAATCGTCGCTTTTGACACGGCCCATCCGACCCACTCCAATGCGCGGCTGGTCAACAAGGAGGGGCAGGTCGAAGACGTCACTTCCATGGGCTTCGATATGGCCGACCGGTTGGCGATGGCCAAGCTGATCGTCACGCCTGAGGAGAAATTGGGCACGGCCCGGATTAACGACTGGTTCGGCCCCCATTTTTTTGAAACCAACTTCTGGTTCATGTGGGCGACCACCTTTGCGTTCCAGCCTTGGCACAGCGCCGTCGAGCTGAAAAGATATATGATTCGCTTCATGCACGAATACCCGCGGATTCACACCTTGGAGGGCGTTACGCGCACGCCGTATAACCAGTACGACTCGATCATTCTTCCGCTGCATAAGTATCTGGAAGAGCATGGCGTGGATTTTACGCTGAAATGTACGGTAACGGATCTGGATTTCAAAGAAGGCGACGGGATTACCGTAACCCGCCTGCATTACATGAAGGATGGAGCGGAGCAAGTATTGGATTTGGGCGAAGGGGATTTGGTGATCGTCACCAACGGGTCCATGACGGAAAGCTCAAGCCTGGGCTCCATGACCTCCGCCCCCGAATTGCTGGGGAAGGGAAGCTCCTGGAAGCTTTGGGAGCGCATTGCGGCCAAAAAGCCGGGATTGGGAAATCCTTCGCCTTTCGCCGATCATATCGAAGGCTCCAAGTGGGAATCGTTTACGGTGACCTGCCAAGACTCCCGTTTCTTCGATCTGATGGAGGCGTTCTCGCGCAATAAGGCCGGTACGGGGGCACTCGTTACTTTCAAGGATTCGAGCTGGTTCATGTCCATCGTGCTCGCCCATCAGCCGCATTTCCGCAATCAACCGGAGCATGTGAAAGTGTTCTGGGGATACGGCCTGTTCCCGGATCGGGTCGGAGATTACGTGAAAAAGAAGATGAGCGATTGTACGGGGGAAGAAATTTTGACCGAGCTGCTGCATCATCTTCATTTTGAGAAGGATAGGGATGCCATCATCTCTACCGCCAACTGTATTCCTTGCATGATGCCGTTCATAACGGCACAATTCATGCCTCGTGCCTTGGGCGACCGTCCCAAAGTCGTTCCGGACGGCTCCACAAACCTGGCGTTCATCAGCCAGTTCTGCGAAATTCCGGACGATGTGGTATTTACCGAGGAGTATTCCGTCCGGGCGGCGCGGATTGCGGTTTACACGCTGCTTGGCTTGGATAAGCCGATTGCGCCGATCAACCAGTACCAATACGATGTAAGGACCTTGCTGCAGGGTTTTGTCACTTCGTTCCGGTAAAATACATCACACAAAGAGCTGCGTCCCTGTCTCGGGCACAGCTCTTTGTCATCCGCTATTCATGCAGCCCAACCGATCCCGCCGAAGCCGAATCATGCCGTCGGCTGCCTTCTCTTCATATCTTCATACTTCACCTTGTTATACTTATTAATCAATTTATCCAGCAGTACGGATTGATTGAGCACCGCCTTGTGACGCAGTCCGTAACGGTCCGCCAACTGGTTTAATTTCTGTCTCTCTTGTTCAATTCGCACTATCATTCTCTCCTTATTATTCATAGCCTCTCACCCTATGAAACATATTAGAAGATGTTGCCATTTATAGCATTATGAGACGTATTGCAAATATGAGATAATATACCAAAATGTTCATGAAAATGAAAATAGGGCCAGCTTGGGGCTGACCCTGAAGATATTGAGATTATCCACTCCAACCATGCGCCATGGTCGTTATCAAGCCAGTCCCACCAACAACCGTGACACTAAGCATTAGAATACCCGAAACCAACCAAGACATGTTCTTTTTCATTTTCCCACAACCTCCTGCAAAGTTTAATATACTCTTGATTTTGCTCTTCCGTAGAAAACTGCCGATGGAGTTCAAAGATGACCATAGCAATATTGACAAAGATATCCTTGCTGCTGATTTGGAGAGACATTTTCATGCTGTGCAGTATATTGTTGAGCCCCTCCTCATAAGAGCCTTTTCTGAAGAGATAAACCGCATAGTTTTGAAAAAACACGGCATACCGAAAAAAGTAAGGGGGTTCTTTAGAATAGTCCATTTCCAACGCATCTCTGGCCTGCCAATGTTCCTCGCCAAATCTTCTATATACCTCAATTTCTTCCGAGAACTTGTCTAGGACCTCATCAATATAAAAATCATATCTGTTGGCGGATTCGATTAATGTAATTAAACCTTCAACAATCTCGCCCGGATGAGCCTCCAAAAAAGAGACGTATTCCGGAATTCTCAATTGGTTGCCGGATTTAATATCCAAACATAAGTAATTGGCTTTAGCGAACATTTTTAATTGCTCCACTTCAGCCCTTGCCTCGTCATCCTGCCATTCAAACCAGCTTAAATCGGCATATTCGGCAATCCACTTTTTTGCCTCCTCATACATGCCGCGGTATTCGTAACTCCCTGACTTAAACAAAAAGGCTCTGCCATAGTAAAACACAAGAGGGCGAACCGGCTTAAAGTCCGGTTGCTTCCAAACTTTCTTTTCATAAAATGTCCAAGCCAGTTTAATTAGTTCATCCGCGTAATTTTCAACTTCCGTCCAATTAAATCTAAAGGCATAAATCTGAATAAGCATGGACAAACCTTCAAGCGCCAGCGCTTCGGGTAATCGATAACGGTAAGGCAAAAACTGCAGTGCCGCTTTAAATCCCCTTCGCCCGTCGTTTTTTAAAATCTGAAATATGCGATAATAGCTCATCGCCAACCGTTCCGAATGGCTGGAGCGCTCGCACTCAATAACGCTCTCATATAAGATAACGGCGGCTTCCTTCCAGCCTTGGGCAAACATGAGTTCCGCGGCTTCAAAGATCCCGGGGACCTGCTTCAGATCCTCAAGCAATCGATTTAAGATCCCGCTAATGCAGTCATGCCGTTTAAGTTCCGCGCAGCGCAACAAAAAAGGCTTAAGCCGACGCCAATGCGGTGCCTGGAAAGCAAAGCAGTCTTCCACGTACAGCTCGTACAACTCCCCTTCGGGAAGTCCCATCGCTGCCGTGATCCGGTCCAATTGCCCGATGGATATAGACCGGTTTCCGTTCAGAATGCCGCTTATTGTCCCAACATTCACTCCGGAAATTCCGGAAAATTGATGAAGGGTAACCCCTTCTCTCTTGATATGGTTTTCTATTTTTGCGCGAAGCGTGGTTGTGGAAATCAAAAAGCTATCACCCCCCAAGCCATTATCGCGTGCCTTTAAATCAACATCCATAAAATAACAACTTGTGATGTTATTAGTGAATATACTTCCAATATTTTCATACGTCAACAGGAAAAAGACAAAATTCATATATAATTTGGGTGTTTTGTCCTTCCTTCATTTTATTTGTTGAATTGCCCGGGAAATACCGCATAGTTCGACAAAAGTCCGGTTTGTTAAACATAGATTGCTCGGATGATATAGCAATTGGGATCTATACAAGAAAAGGAAAAAGTGGATTTTTCGAAGGTCGTTGCACCGCGGGGGAATGTTTCTGTCGGACGAAGTCGTCAAATTCTCCAAAGTAGGCTCAATTTTAAACTTTGAAGGAAAGGATTTGGCGGAAATAATAGCTGCTATTTGACTAAAGATCGGCTGTTTGGGCGCAAACGCTGCATTGAAACCTATCCTCCTCCTGACATCGCGAGAAGCAACCGGTAGACCCATAAGCCGCGACGATCCATTAACGGGAATTCCTCCCGTAAATTTGGTCTGCTTCGCTCCTGAGGTCCATTTAGCTGGAATTCCTCCAGCTAATCTCCCTCCAAAGGGCCAATTTGCCACTAGCGCTGCATTAACCCGAGGGGACTAACGGCTGTAACAGACTCCCTTTGAGCCGCACGGGTGAATAAGTGCCATTTGAGGCGCTATTTTGTCGAAATCGTCCTTTCTGTGTGAAATAGCGGTCCTTTGAGGCCATATTTTTGGGAAAAGCGGGCCGAAACCTGATTTTGGGACCCGTACTGGAGAAATAAGGCCCTTTTGGGCCGCTATTTTACCCGCGAAAGCGAATCTGGCCGAAATAACGGCCCAAAACGCCGTTATTAAACAGGCAGCACCATGTTAGGTTTAATGCAGCACCAGTACAAATTTGCCCCCTTTACAGGTGAGGTGATTAGTTGGAGATTTTCCCGCTAAGTCTGGGCGAACCGCCAAAAGGACCGGCCAGGCATGGAATGAAGCGGCGGGACTTTTGTGGCGCTCCGGCTAGGCGCTGCCTAGTACACTTCCGACTTCAAAAAGATGCAAATCTGCAGGTGTTTTGGCCGATCGACGCCCCTATAACGAAAAAAGATGCAAATCTGCAGGCATTTACAGCGATTTTAGAGAAACAAGCCGGTTTCGTCGAAAATTCCTGCAGAATCGCAGGAATTTTCATTTTTTTAGTTCCGAACAAGAAAAAACATGCATATTTGCAGGAATTCTATGTTATCAAGGCTATCAAGGCCGGTTGATGGGCCACTAGCGTTCCGGCGGTTGACGCTCGCCAGGCGTCATCCCTCATTCTCGACTAGCTCGGCCGCGCTCGCGTTCGCCTCGACTTGCGCCGGGTTCTTGCAGCCGGGGATGACCGCGCTGACGGCCGGATGGCGGAGGCACCAGGCCAGTGCCCACCGGGCCATGTCCACGCCCTCCGGCACCTCTTCCCGGGCGATCCGCTCCACCTCTTCGAGCTTCTGCCGCGTGCTCTCCGGGTCATGGCGGTGCCGCACATCCGTGCTGTCAAACACGGCCCCGGGTTTATACTTTCCGCTGAGGTAGCCGCTGGCCAGCGGAACCCGGGCCAGTACGCCCAAGTCCTGCCGCTCGCAGGACGGGAAGACCCGCTGCTCCGGCGTACGGTCCAGCCGGTTATAAACGACCTGGATCACCTGCGAATTGACCTTGGTCGAAGCCTCGGTCTGATGCAGGTTGTCATTGCTGCCGATCGACGTGCCGAGATGGCGGATTTTTCCGGCTTGAACCTGCTTGTCCAACGTCGTCCACAATTCGTCATTATCGAAGGCCTCGTCAGGCCCCGAGTGGAATTGGTACAGGTCGATATAATCCGTCTTCAGCGCTTTTAAGGAGCCGTCCAACTGCTCCAGCACGTCCTTGGCCCCAAATTTGTCGCTGCGGGTGAACCGTTCATGAAAGTGATGGCCAAACTTGGTCGCGACAATCCAGTCCTCCCGTTTGCGGCGGCTCAGGTAATCGCCTATGAACGATTCCGACAAATGATCGCCGTAGCATTCCGCCGTATCGATCAGATTGATTCCCAATTCCTGACCTTTGTCCAGGATGGCATCGACTTCCTTTTGCGTAAACTGCAAGCCCCACTCGCCGCCAAACTGCCACGTTCCGATCCCGATCACCGAGACGTCAAGCTCCGTTTTTCCCAATCTGCGATACTTCATAACGTTTCCCTCCCGCTGGTTAACTAATGGATTTGAGTGTCGATTTCATTGTATCACGCGGCCCGCCCGCGTCTCAAAAATGACGTTTGCAGCGTTGCTTCCGCGCCCCGTTTTTTTAAATTCCGCAGGAGTTTAGTCGCCGGGCGCTTCGGAAATAATGGGGCTAGAATCTCGAGAGGAAGAAGATCCCATGCCGCTTCGAAGAAAACACCGCCAGACCGGGGAAATCGGCCACCAAGGGAAAAGCCCGGATCATTCACCCGACTCGTCGGAGGACAAGCTGTTTCCCGATCTGCAGGCCAATTTGAAAAAGATCCGGCAGACGCTCGGAAACAGTAGCGATATCGGGATCCGGGAAATCCCGCTGGGCGAATCGCAAAAAAACTATATCGCCATTCTCTATACGGACGGACTGGCCGATCAGAACAAGATCTATGAGTCGATCATGAAAACCGTGGCTCACCTTGCCTCCAAAGCCGCCGGGCAACAGGATCAGCAAAGCTCTCCGTTCAGCGACGGGAAGCGCCTTTTGGCGGAAATCTCGCTATACAATCAACAAAGCAGGACCGTGAACGATTTTTTTACCCTGTTCCGCTCTCTTTTGTCCGGGGATACCGTCATTTTGGTGGATGGCTCCGCGGAAGGCCTTATTGCCGGCACAAAGGGTTGGAAGGATCGCGGCGTGATGGAAACGTCGGCGGAAAATGTCGTCCGCGGTCCCAGGGAAGCTTTCTCCGAGTCGTTTCGCACCAATACGTCGTTAATTCGCCGAAAAATCAAGGACCCGAATCTGTGGCTGGAAACGATGCAGATCGGAAGGGTGACGCATACGGATGTCGGCATAATGTACATCAACGGAATTGCCAATCCGGAGATCGTTCAGGAAGTTCGCGACCGACTGAATCGAATCGATGTGGACAGCATTCTCGAAAGCGGCTATATCGAAGAGTTCATCCAGGACACCACGTTCACGCCGTTCCCGACCATTTACAATACCGAACGTCCCGATGTCATCGCCGCTGAACTATTGGAAGGAAAGGTTGCGATCCTGGTGGACGGAACCCCCTTTGTTCTGGTGGTCCCGGCCCTGCTGATTTCCTTCCTGCACGCTTCCGAGGACTACTATCAGCGGGCGGACATCAGCAGCTTTCTGCGCATTCTGCGTTATCTTAGCGTTTTTATATCGCTGCTGGGTCCCTCTATTTATATCGCGGTCACGACCTTTCATCAGGAAATGCTCCCGACCCAACTGCTGTTCGGCTTGGCCGCACAGCGCGAACAAATTCCGTTTCCGGCTTTCGTGGAAGCGTTGTTGATGGAATTGACTTTTGAGATTTTACGGGAAGCCGGGGTTCGGCTGCCTAAAAACATCGGTTCCGCGATTTCCATCGTCGGAACCCTGGTCATCGGCCAAGCAGCCGTAGAAGCGGGGATTATTTCCGCCGCCATGGTAATCGTCGTGGCGATTACGGCGATATCCAGCTTCGTGCTTCCCGCCTTCAATATGTCGATCGCCTTCCGGATGCTGCGATTTCCGCTCATGGCTCTGGCCGGATCCTTTGGACTGTTCGGCATTTTTGTCGGCGTGATGGCCCTGATTCTCCATCTGTGCAGTCTTCGCTCCTTTGGAGTTCCTTATATGGCGCCTTTGGCCCCGCTCATCCCGGAATCCCAAAAGGACTCCATCCTGCGGTTACCCCATTGGCTGCTTTCCACCCGACCGAGGCTGCTCAGTAAGGCGAACCGCACGCGCAGACCGGGCAATCCTCCAAAGAAATCACGAAGCGAGAATTAAGCTATGTGGAAAGCGAGTGTGTTGGGCATGAAACGGATAGGAGCCTTATTTGTACTCTTCGCATTCCTCACTCTCCTGTTGAGCGGCTGTTGGAACCGCAGGGAATTGAATGAACTGGCCATTGCGGTGGCCGCCGGGGTTGACCGCGTGGACGACCGTTACCGGCTGTCCGTTCAAGTCGTGGTTCCCGGGCAGGTGGCTTCCAAAAAAGCGGGTGGCAGTCAGGCGCCGGCCACCTTGTATACGGCCGAGGGAGATACGATCTTTGAAGCGGCGCGAAGAATGACCCAAGTAAGTCCGCGAAAAATTTATTTTTCGCACCTGCGGATGTTTCTGATCGGGGAATCCATGGCCAGAGCGGGGATCGCCAAGTTTTTGGACTTTTTGATGCGGGATCATGAGTTTCGGACCGATTTCTACCTGGTAACCACAAAAGGCGCAACAGCCGAGGATACCCTGAAGATCATGACCCCACTGGAATCCATACCGGCCAACAAGCTGTTCAATTCGCTGCAAACCTCCGAGCGGGTGTGGTCCCCCAGCTTAACGGTGACGCTGGACGAGTTGATTAACGACTTGAGCAATGAAGGGAAGCATCCCATATTAACCGGCTTGGAAATCACCGGCAACCGTGAAGCCGGAGAAACCCCGGAGAACGTGAATGCAATCAAAACGGACGCCAATCTTCGATTTGTGGGGCTCGCTATTTTTAAAGTCGACAAGCTTATCGGTTGGCTCAACGAGACGGAAAGCCGCGGGTACCGCTATATTAAAGGCGGCGTCAAAAGCTCCGTCGCTTTTGTTCCCTGCGGCGATAAAGGGAAAGTCACCCTGGAAACCGTCAGAAGCCATACGAAAGTAACGGGAAAGATCCTCGGCTCCAAACCGGAAATTGAGATTAAGGCCTTTGTCGAAGGAAATGTGGGGGCCGTAGAATGCAGAGGGCTCGATCTGATTCAGACAAAGACCATTGATGAACTGGAAAGCAAAATGGAAAAAAAGGTGGAACAATTGATGAAGTCGGTCATCGCCAAAGTACAGGAAGAGTATAAGGTCGATATCTTTGGCTTCGGTGAAGCCATTAGGCGGTCCCACCCCGGTTTTTGGAAACGGCACAAGGAAGACTGGGACGACCGTTATTTTCCGGATCTGGCCGTCCGGATTAAGGTGGATTACCATATTCGTCGAACGGGGACGCTCAACAATTCTTTTATAAACGACATGAAAGAATGAGGCGATACGATTGATCCGAATATTATTGATTTTAGCCGTCGCAGCCTTGATCTCCTGGATCGAGCTTCCCCGGATGATCCGGGCGAAAGAACGGAGTGCCGTTTGGGTGTTCTCCGTTCTGCTCCTCCTTGCCGTCGGAATATCGGTGGCCAAGGTGCTATTTACCAGCCTTCCGACGCCTTTGACCTATATAGCGATCGCGTTCCGACCGTTCAGCCGCTTCCTTACGGCACTGGGACTAATCTAATTAACGAAAGGAACATAGTTATGCCGGAATATAAATTATCCCTGCGTCAACTTATGATCGTGACAGCGATGTATACGATCGGCAGCGGCATCTTGCTCGTCCCCTCAGGCCTGGCCTCGATCGCCAAACAAGATGCCTGGATCGCGGCGTTGATCGGCGTTCTTTTCGGCTTCGGCGCCGTCTCTGTACATCTGCTGCTGGCCAAAATGTATCCAACAAAGAACCTGATGCAAATCTGTGAAACCCTGATGGGCAAATGGATTGGAAAAGCCGTAGGCCTTCTATTCCTGGTCACTTTTTTGCTTTGCGGTCCCACAACGGTTCTGCAAGAAATCGGAAACTTTGTGACCATCCAAATGATGCCTGAGACTCCCGTCGAGGCGATCATTCTCCTCTTTGGCGTGATCATGACCCTAGGGGCCCGGCTGGGGCTCGAAGTCCTGGCCCGTTCCATCGAGCTGATGTTTCCCTGGCTTGTGTTTCTGTTTACGGCCATGACCCTGCTCCTGCTATCCGAAGTCAAGCCGGAACAGATGCTTCCGGTATTCGAGTTTGGGGCGCTTCCGCTTTTTTCGGCCGCCCTCTCCTTTGCCAGCGTGGTATTTTTCCCGCATATTATGCTGCTGATGATTTATCCGGCCAGCGTCAACCGACCGGAACGGGCCTATAAAGCCGTATATATCGGAAGTCTGTTCGGCAGCGTGGTTCTCGTCATCGTCATCGCGCTGACCATTCTCGTACTCGGCCCGAGTATTACGGCCCAAAGCATGTACCCCAGTTATATGCTCGCCCAAAAAATCAGCATCGGTAATTTTCTGCAGCGCATCGAAGCGGTCATGGCCATCATGTGGTTTATCTCGCTGTTTTTCCGGCTCGCCCTCTATCTGTATATGATCGTCGCGGGCCTTTCCCTTATTTTCGGGATAAAAAATAGTCAAGCCCTCATGCTGCCCGCCGGGTGGATTATGATTTCCATGGCGTTCTTTATCTATCCCAATGTTTCTTACAGGCAGTCTTGGGACGCCAAAGTTTGGGTCCCCTATACGCTAGTCGTAGGCGTGTTTTTCCCTTTGCTGCTGCTGATCCTGCACGGTTTCCGAAAATTATGGACAAAGAAGTCCGCCAGCCGCGCTTAATCCGCTATGAATTTCATCAGTTCCGAATTGAATTTGTCCCGTTCCTCGTAAAACAGGCTGTGTCCGCTGTATTCGAACCAGACGAGCTTGGCGTCGGAAATGCCCTCCTTCTGCGCGACGGCCAGTTCCGGGTAGCAGACCTTATCATGAAGGCCGTGCAGAATCAGCGTGGGCACCCCGATCTTGCCCAAATCGGAGAACAGGCTTTCGTCCCGAAAGGACATCGCCACCTTTGCCGTGGCGTAACCCGCAGCCGGCAGCGCTATGTCGAAGAACCAGTCGCCAAGGGCGTTCGAGATGTTCTGAAAAAAGAACAGTTCCTTCAGCCCCCGAAGCATCTGAGGTCTGTCGCTCAGCGTATCCTTGACCAGCTTGGTCACATCTTCCTTCGGCATCCCGTAAGGATAACCCGGCCGCCGGGTCAAACTGGGCGCCGCCGCCGCAAACAGCGCCAGCTTGGAAACCCCGTGTCCCCGGTGCCGGGCCATGTACCGGATCGCCGTCGCCCCGCCATAGGAATGTCCGGCCAGCGTGAAATCGCAGAGTCCCAGCGCGTCGACCACACCCCGCACATCATCCGCCATCCGGTCCAGGCAATAGCCGTCCCACGGTTTATCGGATTTGCCGAACCCTCGCGTATCGATGCCGATGCAGCGGTATCCTTTTTCCGGCAGCACATTGAACTGATATTCAAACGCCTTGTGGCTGAGCGGCCAGCCGTGAATAAACAGAATCGTCTTATCTCCGCGGGGGTTGACGTCTTCCACGTACAGCCGGACATCCGGCGCGACCTTCACATAATATCCCATTCTTCACCCTCCGATGGCTCAAGTAGTTGCTCTCCCAACAGCATACTCAGCCCCGTCTAAATAGGTGAATGCCCAAGATATTGATGTAAGCCAAAAAGCCTCCATCCCGCAAAATCGGGGCGGAGGCTTGCGCCATATTATGGATTTAAGGATTGACCTGTTGGATTTGGATCAGGTTCGTCGTCCCGGCCTGTCCAAGCGGCAGTCCGGCGGAAAGAACGACCGTGTCTCCGGGCAGCACATAGCCTGTCTTCAAAGCGCTTTGAATCGCCGTTTTGAACATTTCGTCCGTCGTCGAGACCTGCTCACCCTGGAACGGGAATACGCCGGAGAGGAGGCAAATTTTAGGGAGCACCTGCCGGTCATGCGTAATGGCCAAAATCGGAGCTTTCGGACGGTATTTGGACACCATTCTTGCTGTAAACCCGCTCTCCGTCGAGGTGATGATCGCTTTGGCGTCCAGTTCCAGCGAGGCGCTTACCGCGCTCTGGCTGATCACTTCGGTGATGTTCGTGGCATGCTGCGCTCTTTTGCGGTCGAATTGCTCGCGGTAATCGATCATCGATTCCGCCTGCTGAGCCACCCTCGCCATCGTCTGCACCGATTGGACCGGGTATTTGCCGGCCGCGGACTCGCCGGACAGCATAACCACATCCGCTCCCTGCAGGACCGCGTTGTACACGTCGCTGACCTCGGCCCGGGTCGGCCGCGGGTTGACCTGCATCGATTCGAGCATATGGGTGGCGACAATAACGGGTTTTCCGGCCAGATTGCATTTGTCGATCATTTCCTTCTGGCGCATCGGCACGATTTCGACCGGAACCTCCACGCCCAAGTCCCCGCGCGCTACCATGATGCCGTCCGAGGCCTCGATGATATCGTCCAGATTTTCGATCCCCTCGTCGTTCTCGATCTTCGAAATGACTTGGACGTGCTCCGCTCCCCGTTCCCCGAGGATTCGCTTCACCTCGCGGATGTCGTCGCCCTTGCGGACGAACGAGACGGCGATCATTTCGATCCCCTGCTCCAAGCCGAAGCCGATATGGCGGATGTCCCGCTCCGTAATGCCGGGCAGCGTCGTTTTAATCCCCGGCAAATTCACACCCTTCCGCGGCTTCAGCGTACCGCCGCTAATGATGCGGCAGCGGATTTCCGACCCCTCGACCGCAAGAACGCGAAGCTCGATCAGACCGTCGTCGATCAGAATCCGGTCGTTCTCATCTACGACTTGGGGCATCTCCGGATAGTTGACGGAAATGCGCCGCGAATCCCCCTCGATGACCTCCGTCGTCAGGATCAGTTCTCCGCCGGGCTCAAGCCGGCAAGAAGCTTCTTTAAGCTTGCCGATCCGGACCTCGGGCCCCTTGATGTCCATCATAATGGGAATGAAAGTGCCCAGCTCCCCGGCCGCCTGCCGGACCCGCTTGATCCTTGCGGCATGTTCCTCCGGTTCCCCGTGCGCCATATTCAACCGCCCTACCGTCATTCCCGCCCGGATCATTTCCTTCAGGGTGTCCAAAGAGTCACAGGCCGGTCCTAGCGTACAAATGATTTTTGTCCGCAGCATGAAATCCCTCCTGGTCTGATGTAGTGTGTGATTACTGGGTGTTTATTGGTTCTATTGGTTCAGCAGCGTGAACACATCCTTGGCGGGCAGCCCCTGCGCTTCGGCCACAGCCGGATAGGTCACATGCCCCGCCATGACGTTGATCCCCTTGGCCAGAGCGCGGTTATCCAACGCCGCCCGCCGGCATCCTTTGCCCGCGAGCTGCAGGCCGTACGGCGCGGTGACATTGGTCAGCGCGATCGTTGAGGTGCGGGCGACGGCTCCCGGCATATTGGCAACGGCGTAGTGCACGACGCCGTGCTTCTCATAGGTGGGCCGGTCATGGGTCGTGACCCGGTCCACGGTGGCGATGGAGCCGCCCTGGTCAATCGCCACGTCGATGATGACCGAGCCGGGTGTCATGCTCTTCACCATCTCTTCCGTTACCAGCCGCGGCGCTCTTGCGCCGGGAATCAGCACGGCTCCCACCAGCAAATCGGCCCGGCGGACAGCCTCGCCTATGTTGTACGGGTTGGAGATCAGCGTTTTCACCCGGCCCTGGAACACCTCATCGATTTGACGAAGCCGCTCCGCGCTCAGATCGATGATGGTCACCTCCGCGCCCAGGCCGATGGCCATCCGGGCCGCATTCGTGCCCACGATCCCGCCGCCGAGGATCGTTACCTTCCCCGGCTCCACGCCGGGGACGCCGCCGAGCAAAAGGCCCTTGCCACCGTGGGCCTTCTCCAGAAAATGCGCGCCGATCTGAATCGACATCCGCCCGGCGACTTCGCTCATCGGCATCAGCAGCGGCAGCCGGCCGTCGTCCAGTTGGATCGTTTCATAAGCCACGGCGGTTACTCCCGCTTGAACCAATGCCTGGGTCAGTTCCGGCTCGGGCGCCAGGTGCAGGTAGGTGAACAAAATCTGGCCTTCCCGGAAAAATGCGTACTCTTCGGGAATCGGCTCCTTCACCTTCACGACCATTTCCGCCGACCATGCCTCGGCGGCGGTGGGCACCACCGCGGCTCCGGCCGCGCCGTAGGCTTCATCCGTAAATCCGATGCCTTGCCCGGCCCCGGCCTCCACCAGCACCCGGTGGCCCGCCTGTACATAGGACAGCACGGTTCCCGGCGTCATTCCGACACGGTGCTCGTTATTCTTTCTTTCCTTGGGTACTCCGATGATCATCGATCCCATCCCCTTGATCCGAACTATACTTTCTATTACCCGAAAAACCCGAAAATGGCTGATCCTTTTAATACTTCAGTATATTCCGAAATTCCCGTCGTGATTTTTCCAGGATAGGGTTCCCGCGGAGAGGACGGGCTATGCTACCGGCGTATTTTTTTGCAGGATGGCGGTAAGGAGGCACCGGCCCGCGATCAACGCGGCAAGCAGGATGAACGGAAAGGAGGCGGCTTGCTCGGGCCTCATTGGGCGGAGTGCGTCTTCTCCAGCGCTTCTATGGCGGCTTGAAGTTCAACGTCCTGGCCCTCGATATATTTCGCGGCGAATGTCTCTTCGTTCAGCGGCACTTGAATATCGGGCGAGACGCCGCCCCGGCCCTGGCCGTCGCTGTCGCCTTGAACGGCATAATGAGCGTCCAGAGATCTCCCGTCCGGGAAGCGCAGCAGGTAGCCCTCCGGCATCTTCGCCTCGATCGGGCGGCTCATCACGCCGAAAGAGCCGTTCGTAGAGGTGAAGCCGACAATGACGGTTCGGGGCTGTCCTTTCAACACGAGCGGCAAGCCTTCCGCCGAACTGGCCGTACCGTGGTTGATCAGGATGGCCACCTTCCCTTTGTATCCCGACTCCTTAGGCGTTATGACGCGAGTCTCTCCGGCGTTGATTTCGAAGCGGCCCGTCGTCCGGCTATAGTAACTGACGAATTCATAATGCCGCTTCCAAACGCTTAAATATCCGGCAATAGCCGCAGCCACATCGTCGTCGCCGCCGGGATTGTCGCGCACGTCGACGATCAGGCCTTTCACGGACCGGTTCTGAAAATCCTTTACGATGCTCGCGAACAATCCGGCGGGATCCGGCACGGCATCGTTCGGCAGGAAGTACCGGATCCGGATATAACCGTAACCGTTCTCCAAAACGAGCCCTTCGACGGGGGCATCCGTCCGCTTCGGCTTGGCCCGGGTAGCCTTCAGGGTCGCATAGTCGTCTTCGTAGGCTTGCAGGGTCGTTTTTCTTAGCTCGCCATTCGCCCGGCTCCTGTACTCAACTTCGACCCGGCTCCCGACCGCCCCCCGGGTCATGAATCGGCCCTGATTCATTCTCCGGGCCCCCTCCGTCGCCGTCGGATTATCGCTCCAGGCCGCCGCCCGATAAACATCCAGCGCGGGCTTCCCGTTCCATTCGACGATCTCGTCGCCCAGCGCCATCCCGCCGCGCTCCGCCGGACTGCCCTTCAACAGCAGGCCGACCCGTACTTGGCCGTTATCCAGCAGCACGGCGCCGACTCCGAAGCCGCCTCCAGCCTCCCGTTTGAAGACGGGATTGTCCTCGTACAGAGCTTCGTTAACGATCTTGATGTGACCGTCCCGGAATGAGAACAAATACTCCCGCAAAGCCTTGTAATAGAGCTCCTTATCGCGCTTCTTCTCCGCCTCTTGGAAGACCGGCGCATACTTGCGCTCCAGAGCCTCCCAGTCGACCTGCTTCCGATCGCCGAAGGGATACTCCTTGGACAGCCGCTCGTTCAACCGAACGAAGGCCTCGGAGTAGCTTAACTTCCGGAAGTCGCTGGCCGGGTTGTAACGCAGCTCCCCGGCTAGCAGGAGCGCGAGAACGACCGCGCTCATGGCGGCGAGGCATGACGCGGCGCGGAAGATCGCGCGAAGTCTCGTGCGCTTGGGAAGCGGGGCACGCCGCTTGGGTGCCCGGATTCTTTTCACGGTGAACAGAAACAACAAGCCGCTCAGGCCGTAAAGGATCAGGGCCGGCAAGGTCATATCCCCGCGAAGCAAGCTCAGGGCGGACGTCAGCACGCCCGCGCTCGGCACAAAATCGACCCACCGGTAAGAGCGGCGAGCCGGGACGGCGTACCATCCCAGTAAAAAGAGATCAATCGCGCACAGCACCATCTCATACGGGGTTAACCACTTGTACGCCCCCAGCAAACTTTCCGCCAAAATACTCACTGTTCCGCCTCCAGTCTAATCGTTGAAAATTCCGTGACACTCACCGGAAGCGTAGAAGCGGAATATGAACGGAGCATGAACTGGCGCGAGCCGGACGAAACATTCATTCAACGCTAGAGGGGGGCGGGAACAGCGTTCCGCGGCAACCGGACCGTGAAGGTCGTGCCTCGGCCGGGGGAACTGGACGCTTCGATCCGACCCTGGTGAAGGAGAACGATCCGCTTGACGATGGACAGTCCGAGACCGCTGCCGCTGCCGCTTCGGCGGGACCGGTCGGCTATGTAAAAACGCTCGAAGATGCGATCCAGATCCTCCGGCGGAATCCCGATTCCGGTGTCCGATATCGTGACTTTGTATTCGTCGTCCTCGGGAATCAGATCGACGGTGATCTTCCCGCCTTCCGGGGTAAACTTGATGCTGTTGCCGAGCAGGTTCGTCCAAACCTGGTTCAACTGGTCGGGATCGGCCTGAATCTTAAGCGCGGGGGGCAGCGACAGTTGGAGGTCCAGACGCTTGGCGGACCACAGCGGTTCCAGCGTGACCGCGACCTGTCTGATATTTTCGTCCAGATGAAAGGTTCGCGCCGCCATCGGATGATGCTCCGATTCGAGAGACGCCAGTTTCAGCAGATTGTCGCTAAGCCGGGATAGACGACCGCTCTCGCTCAAAATAATATCGATATAACGGGCGCGGCTCTCCTCCGTCGTCAACCCCGGGGATTTGAGCGCCTCGGCGAAGCCGGAGATGGACGTCAGCGGCGACTGAATCTCGTGCGAGACATTGGAGACGAAGTCCTGCCGCATCTGCTCCAATCGCTTGAGGTCGCGGGCCATCGCGTTGAAGCTGCGAGCCAGTTCTCCGAGCTCATCCTGACGCTTCGCCTGCAATTCGACGTTGAAGCGGCCCTTGGCCAACTCCCGGGTCGCCGCCGTCAAGCCTTGCAGCGGCTTCACCAGATAGCGGGCGGCCGCCAGAATACACAAGCTGCCGACAACCAGCACCATCAGCAGAATGGCCGATATGAACTGTAGGATCGTCATTTCGTTTTTGGAGGAGGTTAACATAAACAAACCGTAGGAACGGCCTTCGGCGGCCAACGGCAGGCCGACCGTCAATTCATCGACGCCGCGAAGCGCGGAGCGGTAGGCTTGCCCGTCCAGCACCTGCCGAACCGCTTGCGGGTCAAGGCTGGAAGGAAGCTCCTTCAGTTCCCGGCCATAGGCCCGGTAATGATCCTTATCGCGGAATAGAATCAACGGATAGGAGATCAGCTTGGAAGTATGGGTTAGAAAACCGTCGAGATCCCGCGGACGCGTCAGTTCGTAGAGACGGATTACCCGCTCGCCGGCCTCGGTCATCTCCTCTTGGCCGAGGCGGTTCAGCTTCGTCTGAAACAGAACGAGGCCGACGATCGAAGACGACAACAGGCTGATGATCATGATCACCAAAAAAGTCAGCACGACGCGGACGTACAAGGTCCTCATCCCGCGTTCACCACAAGCCGGTAGCCGAGGCTGCGGGCCGTCTCGATATGGAAATGCGCGGCATCCCCGGCGAAACGCTGCCGCAGCCGCTTGATATGGACGTCGACCGTCCGGTCGTCTCCTTCGTAATCGATCCCCCAGATCTGGACGATGAGGCTCTCGCGAGTAAAGATCTGACCGGGATGGCTGGCGAGCTTGAACAGCAGCTCGAATTCCTTAAGGGGCAAAGCCAGTTCCTGGCCGTCTCGTATCACCTTGTTGCTGCGGCCGTCCAGCACGATCCCGCCCAGTTGAATGAGCCGGGAGGCGGCGATCCGATACCGCTTCAGCAGCGCCTTGACCCGCATCACCAGCTCCATGGGGTGGAACGGCTTGGTCAGGTAGTCGTCGCTGCCCAACTGGAAGCCTCTCACCCTGTCAGCCGCTTCCCCCTTGGCCGTCACCATGAGCAGAGGGAGATCGGCATTCCGCTTGCGAATTTCCCGACACAGCTCCCAGCCATCCATGAGCGGCATCATAATATCGAGAATAACCAACTGGACGCCCGCCCCCCCGACGAGCGCAAGCGCATCCTCGCCGTTGTCCGCCTCCGCGACCTCGAAGCCTTCGTTCCGCAGATAGAGGCCCATCAATTCGCGAATATGGGGATCGTCATCGGCGATCAAAATTTTTACCATAACGGCGCCACGCTCCATTCCTGTTTATTCTGACATATTATAACAGCGGGGATCGCACCGGGAATAGCCGCGGCGTATGATCTTTTTTTGTAGAATCCGGGCTGTTGTTGCTAGCGTATTGATCGATCCCGGGCTATACAAAAAAAGAGATGACCCCCTGGGCCATCCCTTTTCACACGATGTTTAAATGTCTTTGTACGTGTTCTTCCGTTGCGGATCCAGAATCAAAAAGTCTCCGGGCAACTCGGCCAGTTTTTCAATCAGCGCATCGCAGCCGAACTGAAGCTTCGCCTCCATCTCCTCCCGATAGAGAGGTACCGGAAAATACACCTGGATCTGATTTCCGTCTTTCGTATGAATCGTACTGACCTCTTCCGGGAGCGCAAGCAGAACCACACCCGACAATTCCGTATTCGGCGCATACGGGTCGTAATCCTCCGAATTCGGAATGGTGTGCCCGTAGCCTAACCAGGTGTGATATTGATGCGGAAACCGCGCGAGGACTTTAAGCAGCCGGATCGGCCAGTAATTCTCCTCCGCTTCGAAATCTTTCTGCTCCAAAGGCCAGTCCGACGGCAGAAACATCATCAGCTCCGCCCGTTCCAAATGCTTGTACTCCTCCCGGATCTCCGGCGGAAGCGTCATCGGCAGATCGCTCATTCCGTTCGTGAACAGCACGCGGTAGGGCTCGTCCGGCGTCGCTTCCATAACGTTTACGTCAATATGTACAAGATCCGATACGATTTCATGGAATACCGCCGTTTCCCGGTTCGGAAACACCTTGTTAAAATGCTCGCCGATTTCCTCCATGTACAAAATTTCCGACGGCGGCGCCCATTCCTGCTCCTGGGGTTCATCATAACGGTAGATGGTCGTGCCGTCCTCCGACTTCCCGGTTTCCCGGCCGCCGAACAGCTTTTTAAAAAAATTCATCGTTCTGCTCTCCTCATCCGAAATTTAATCATTGCCGTTCCATTCGAGTATGTATTTCTTGTATCCTGCTATGGAAAATTGCGGAACTCTCCAGGAAGTATATCAAAACCCACAGCCTGTGAGCCATGGGTCTTAAAACGCATATTACAAAATACCGCTCAACTTGCCGTCCAAGGATCGGAACATGTCGTTGCGCCGTTCTTCCGGCACCAAGGCATAACCATCCCCCACACTAAGTTCAAAATAGCTCGTCTCTCCGTCAAAGTCCCGCAAACTCCCGGTCACCCCGATACCGGTCTCTTCGCAGAGCGCAATCAGCAGCGGCTCCACCTTGTCCTTCGGCGCGTCGAAGTGAACATGAAACAGGTTGGACACGGGAACCGCCGGCCGGGTCGTTACTCCACGGCAAGCCTGAAATTGTTCGGACAGCGCCAAGGCCTCCCGGTAATAACGGTCCATTCGGCCGATGCGTTCCTTGAAGTAATGCGCACTCGTCAAAATATACGGATACAGGCTGATCAGATCGCCGCCATGCCTTCTTTTCCAAACCTTCGACTGCTCCGCAAACCCCGCGTCCCCCGCCAAAATCGCCCCGGCAATCCCCCCGATCGACTTGTAAAAAGAAACATACACGCTGTCGAACAGCGCGCAGACCTCCGCCGCCGTCTTTCCGTAGTACGGAAGAATTTCAAACAGCCGCGCCCCGTCCAGATGCAGCTTGATGCCCTTCTCCCGGCAGTACGCCGCAATCGCTTCAAGCTCCCGGAACTCCGGCAGCTGCCCGCCGATTTCACGCTGGGGAAGCTCCAGCAGCAGGCAGGCGATCTCCTCCCCGAGCCCGGTCACATCCTCCAGCGTAATCAGGCGGTGCCGGTCGGCCAGCAAAATCGGCCGGATGCCATGCAGCTCCTTCAGCCCGTCTTCCTCGTGGATCTCCAGATGACAGAGGGGGTGATAGGCAACCTGCGCGAGCTTGTTCTCATCACAATGGATTCGCAAGGCTATCTGCTGCGCCATCGTGCCGCTCGGAAAAAACACCGCCGCCTCCTTGCCGAGGTAGGCCGCCATCTCCTCCTGAAAATCTTCAATCACCTTGCCCTTGCCGTACATGTCGCTCTCCATATTCCCGTCAACCTGCTCCAATACCGCTTTAAGCACGTCCGCATTTCTCGGCCCGTGCCCCGATAACCGGTACTCCGCCCGGCTGAAAACCTCCGCCAATGTCGGCCGCTCGCTCATCCTGGTCCGCTCCTTTCATGTTACCGCTAATGGTTACCGCGTATTTGCGGGAAAACCTCCCGTTAATTGACCGCTATAGCCCCCTGAATCGGATTTAGCTGGAAAAACTCCATCTATTACGTGCCCCCAACCGCCAATTACTCGATTTCAGTTGAATTTACGGGAGGTTTTCCAGCTAATCGCCCTCTACGGTGGCGTTGACATCCAATTAACGGGAGAAAATCCCGATAATTTCCCAAGCTCATTAGCTTAAACCTATGATCTCATCGATAAAGATGATCTGTAAGGTAATCTGTAAGGTCATCGATAAATGACCCATAGGATTCGAATTGCGTTGAATCTATTGTATACCCCCTTACGGGAAAGGAACAGCGGCAGCCAAGCGCCAGCCGAAATTGTAACGGATGCAGCAGCGGGAATATGTCAGCTAAAAGTCTAACCGAGGCAGCAGCGGCTGTACGCCAGTTTGAAATCTAACGGCCGCAGCTGCGGCCTACGTCTGCCGTAATCTAACGGACGCAGCTGCGGCTTACGTCTGCCGTAAATCTAACGGAGGCAGCAACCGCTTACGTCTGCCGTAAATCTAACGGACGCAGCTGCGGCTTACGTCTGCCGTAAATCTAACGGACGCAGCAACCGCCTACGTCAGCCGTAATTCTAACGGACGCAGCAACCGCCTACGTCAGCCGTAATTCTAACGGACGCAGCAACCGCCTACGTCAGACGTAAATCTAACGGACGCAGTAGCGGCTATTTCGGCAAAAAGCGCTTTTCCCGCATTCTAACGGAAATAATAGCGCCTATTTGCTTGCCTCACCGCCAAAAAGGACAGATTTTCAGCAAATAGCGGCTATTATTTCCGTTAGCTTTTGAAAACCGCCGATTTGGGGCAAATAACGGCTATTATTTCCGTTAGAATTTCGGCGGCGGTTTGACGAGGACGATCCGACGAGGACGATCGATCCGACGACGAAGATGATTCATCGTCAGCATCCGGCGGACGGAGGCCGCATAATTTAAAAAGAAACCGCCCCTCGTTCATCGGATGAACGGCGGGGCGGCTTCTCGATTTCCTTACATTGTTACATATGAATCTCGATGACCTGGCGCTCGCGCGAGCTTTCGGCTAGCCGCTCGAGTTCAGCGCGGCGGATGCGCACGCCACCGGCCCGGTAGCGGTTGCTCATCGGCTCGGCCGCCGCCTCCCGGCCATTGACCGTAACCCGCTCGATCGCGGACCGGCCCGTGAGGCGGTAGACGATCGTCGCCGGCGATCCGGCCACCTCAAAATCGAAGGCCGCGCCGTCAAGAGACTCCGGCAGCACCGGATCCAGAATCAGGTCCCCGCTCTCTTCGCGAACGCCGAGAGCCTGGGAGATCAACTGATTCATATAGATTCCCGGGCCGCTGGAGTAAATTCTCCAGCCGCCTTTGACCGGCACGGCGCCGCTGCGGAGCTCGTCAAAACGCTCCTGCGCCTCGTACCGGTTGTTGAACTTCCCGTCCGAGCTGCTGAAATACGCGTTGGCCTGACGCAGCTCCGCGTTCGGCACCACTTCGCGGAGGCCGACCGGGTTGATCATTGCCAGGCCGCGCCAAACCTCATCGCGTTTGCCGAGCTTGGCCATCGCCTCCACGTAGCGGATATGCGCGTGCACATACTGCAGGCCGATCTCCCGGCCGAAGTTGGACGCCTGCTCCGCGCGTTTGAAGTGCGTGCTGACCCCGCCGGCATATTGGGCCGGACGGTTCATCAGACGCACGCCGTCCGGGCAGTAGAACTGCTCCCGGATCAACCGGTAATGCGCCTCCGCCTGTTCCGGCGTCAGCAGCTCGCTGATCATACTGCGCGTCATCGGCAGCAGCCGGTACTGGATGCCGGTTTCGGTATCGCTCGGATGCAGCATCAGCTTGGCCTCCTCCGGGCGCTCCATGTACACGAAGCCCGGAATGACGCCGGTCCCCAGCATGTACTTGCCGAAATCGGCGCGAATGCCGTCCGCCATATCCTGAAGCTCCTGCGACGCTTCCGGACGGACGCCGGACAACACCTGCGCAAACCGGCCGATCGTTTGGTACGTCAGCGCCACCGTCCAGCTGCTGATCATGTACTGCTTCAGCTGCGCGTTCGCCGGCTGCAGCGTATCATCCCAGTCCCCGTCCCCGTAGGAGGACAAATGGGTGCCGTGGAGGAAGTGCCGCCGGATATAGCCGATTTCTTTTTCCGCGTGTTCCATCAAGGTCGCCGTCTCGGCGGTAAAGTCGAAGGAACCTTTCCGTGTGTACGGAATGGGTTCGTCCAGAATGCCGTAATCCCCGGTCACCGCCAGGTAATCGCCCAGGACCTTGAGGGGCCAGACGATAATATCGCCATGGCTCTCTTCCTGCTGGATGCGGGTGTAATTGTCGAACATAAACCATTGCGGCCAGTTTCCGTCATCCTCGTATTGGTGAGCGAAGACGGTCAGCAAAATTTCACGGACCCGGTCATATTTGCGGGTCGCCAGGAAATACTCGACCGGCCCCTGGCAGACATCGCGCGTCCCCCAAGCCGCGCCGCCGTATTGCTCCAGCCCGTGCGGCACCGAGTAGTGGACGAGCATGTTATGCGTGTACCACCAGGCCAGCGCATTGACTTTGAACAGCTCGCCCTCGTCGCCGCCGTTTCGATACAGGCGGAAACCGTTCATGACGCCGCGGAAAAATTCGCGGTAGCGGGCGATCTCCTCTTCCGCGGAGGCCGGGACGGAGGAGGAAAGCGAAGGCGCCCCCGCCGCCGCTTCATCCTCCAACTGCGCCTGGATCGTCAAGGACCACGAAGCGGCCGGATTCAACTCCAGCACGGCCAGCGGGGCCGTTTCCGACTGCGGCAGCGAGACCAGCTTGCGGTCGTCGAACAGCTTCATCCCCATGCCGGCTCCCCCGGAAACCTCCATCCGGTACTGCAATCCAGGGTACGCGTCTGCCCCGGCGCTGAGCGCGGACGGGTCGGCCCGGAAAATCACGGCGTTCTCTCCGTCCACCTCGAACCGGTAAGGGATTTCATGCTCGTTCACGTGCATCGTAATCTGATTCGTGACGAGGCAGCGGTAGGTGTTACGGTTCGCGGAGGCAAAGTGCAGTACCACCTCCGGCGAGTCATTCCGGGTGTAGTTCGTGATCGTAAGCAGATCATCGCTCAATTGATAGTACCACCGCACGTAGTTGAAGCCCATCTCAAAAGCCGAAGGCATGGTCAACAGGCGGTAGACGCCGCCTTGCTCGATATATAAACGCTGGCCCGATGTTTTGGCGGCGTTGAGCGCATTGCGGGTGTTGGACATCAGCTTGTTGAAGTTGGTGTTGCCGATCACGACCTGCGAATTGAACACGCCATATATATAAGAAGTCGTCGTGATCACCCGGCTGTTCATCCGGTCGTTACCGCCGCTCATCAAAATATGGCCGTGGGGGCGTTCCACGCGCAGTTCTTTTTCTTTCAATACCACGTGCTCGTAGGTGTCCGTAAAAAACGACAGCAGTTGTCCGTCCTCCCGCTCCTCCTGCTTGCGCCGCGGGAACAACCGATCCAGTTCCTCCGCGGTCAGCGAACGCCCCGTTATCGGCTTGCCGATTTCCGGGGAACGTACGGCGCGCGGCAGAACTTCCGCATCCGCATCCGCTTCCGCTTCCGATTCCGTTTCCGCCGCAGCCGGGTTCCCGGACTCCGCCTCGCTCCAGGCCGCACGAATCTCCTCGCGGAATTCCAGACGCTCTATCGCAAACGGATGATCTTCCTTGAACAGGCCATAGAAAACAAAACGAACCGGGGCTCCCCCGCCGAGTTCCACAGTCTTGGTCTGCAAGGCGGTGTATGCGAACTCGTATTGATACACCTCATTCGCCAGCTTCGGACGGGTCAGGGCTTCCGGCACGTCGGTTTCTTTGTAGGACAAACCGAAAAACTGAAACCCGTCCGTGGAAAAACCGGCGCTCCCCGTCAACACGCCCTGCTGGATATAAGGAAAGCGCCCGCCCTGCGGCTGATTTTGCCGGGAACAAACCACGTAACCCCATTCCTCGTCCTCGAATACGGCATGGTCGATATATTGGGACAAATAGGCCTCGTTGCTGCGGACCGCGCCCGGTGCGGCGATGCCGATGTCCTGCCCGTACAGCACGTCCGCCTTGCCCCGGCCGCCTTCCAGCGTAACCTCCCAGAACCAGACGCCCCGCCCGGTCAGCGTAAACACAACCTGGTACCCGATGCCTTCCGCAATCCCGTTCCAAATCATCCGGCGCGCCGTCCGGCTCACCGAAGCGCCGGAACGGATGCCCAGCAGCGGGACGGCCCGAATGCCGTCCTCTCGGTGCAGGCGCAGGTAAAGATTCCCCAGCGCGCCGTCGGCGGCGTGCGGCAGAAGCTGATTGATCATGGTGGTCTCCGACGAAGCTTGATACAGATCGCCGCTATTCAAAAAGGAAAAGGTCAGGCCTCCGGCCTCCAGCTGATATTGATGCACCTGTTTGGTCATCGCATTTCACTCCCCATCTGTTCGTGTTGGTTGTTCCCGAGGCTTGCTCCCTGAAGCCGGATTCCCGACGTGACGGGGCCTTTCTCCAGCCGGAATCGCAGCTCCTCGGCATCGCGGCTGTTCGGCCCCACGAATACCGAGAATTGTCCGGCATCGCTGGCAAACTCCAGATTCTGATGCGTGTAACGGAGCATTTGTTCCGTTACCGTGAAACGAACCTCACTGCTTTCCCCGGCCGCCAGGCGTACCTTGGCAAAAGCCTTCAGCTCTTTGACCGGACGAACCGTATCCCCCACCCAATCGCGGATATAGAGCTGTACGGTCTCTTCGCCCTCCGCCGGACCGGCGTTCGTCAGCACCACCGATAATTCCAGGGGTCGGTCCGGCGTCATGATTTTCCCGGACAATTGCGGCTTGCCGTAAATGAACGTCGTGTAGCTCAACCCGAAACCGAACGGCAAGAGCGGTTCGTTCGGAAGGTCCAGGTAATGCGAAACATAGCGCTCTTGGGCATCCGGCGCGCCGAGCGGGCGGCCGGTGCTGAAATGGTTGTAGTAAACCGGGATCTGTCCGACCGCGGCCGGGAAAGACATGCTGAGGCGGCCGGACGGGTTGGCGTCCCCGTACAGCAGGGCGGCGATCGCCGCGCCGCCTTCGCTGCCCGGGAACCAGGCCTCCAGCACCGCGTCGGCGGTGTCGTACACGCCGCGCAGGTCCAGCGGCCGGCCGTTGAACAGCACGACGGCCACCGGCTTGCCGAGCGCCTTCATGCGCCGAAGCAGCTCAAGCTGCGCCGCCGGCAGCGTGATATCCGCGCGGCTGCCCGCTTCCCCGCTCATCTCCGACGACTCGCCGAGGGCGAGCACGATGACGTCCACGTCGGCGGCGGCGCGGGCCGCCTCCGCCCATTGGGCTTCCGTCATCGCCTCGATGCCCGAGCCCTCGGCCACGGAGATGTCGCCCGGCTCCGCGGCGGCCGCTTTCATGGCCGTGTCCAGCCGGACCGCATCCTTGCGCGATCCGGTCCACGACCACGGCCCCAGGATGTCGCCGCTCTGCGCGAACGGCCCGACCAGGGCCACCCGCTGTCCGCGGGCCAGCGGCAGGACGCCGCGCTCGTTCTTCAGCAGCACGCACGATTTCTCGGCGAGCTCTCGCGCGGCGGCCCGGTGTTCGGCGCAGAAGACGATTTCTTTCTCCGCCTCGGGATCCGCCCCGCGGTGCGGCCGCTCGAAGAGGCCCAGCCTCTCCTTCAACTGCAATATGCGCAGCACCGCCTCGTCGATAATTTCCTCCTCCACGCGTCCCTCCCGGACAAGCCGCGGCAGATGATGGACGTAACAGGAGGTCATCATTTCTATATCTACCCCTGCCTGTATCGCCTTATAGGCGGCTTCCGCTTCATCTTCGGCCACCCCATGCGGGATCAATTCTTTCACCGCGCCCCAATCCGAAATCAGGACGCCGTCAAAGCCCCACTCCTCCCGCAGCAGCTTCCGCATCAGTCTGGTGTTTCCGCTTGCCGGTACGCCGTCGACCGTATTGAAGGAGGTCATAACCATCTCGCAGCCCTCGTCCAGGGCGGCCCGGTAAGCCGGAAGGTAATACTCGCGCAGTTGCCATTCCGACAGGTCCACGGTGTTGTAATCTCTCCCGCCCTCGGACAATCCGTAAGCGGCGAAATGCTTCACGCAGGCGGCCACCCGCTGTACATCCTCCCGCAGATTTTGGCCCTGGAAGCCGCGCACGAAAGCCCGTGCGAGCTCGCTGTTCAGGTAAGGGTCTTCCCCCGTCGACTCCATGACTCTTCCCCACCGGGCGTCGCGGACGAGATCGACCATCGGCGCGTAGGTCACGTGAACGCCGGAGACCGCGGCTTCCCGGGCGGCGATTTCCGCGCTCCGCTCGGCCAGCGGAAGATCCCAGGAGCAGCCGATCGCCAGCGGGATCGGGAATATGGTTTTGAAGCCATGCACAATGTCCGCCATAAAGAGCAGAGGAATGCCCAGCCGGTTCTTTTTCAAATGCGCTTTCTGAACGGCGATTGTTCCTTCGGCGCCCGCGTACCCCAGCACCGAACCGCTGTTTCGCACCATCTCCTCCGTCACGCCCATCGATTTCATCGGACCCGTGATTTGCCCTTCTCCCTCCGCCCCTTCAAAGAACGGAGCCGCCAATTGCATCAGCTGAGCAACCTTTTCCTCCAGTGTCATTTGCGTCACCATTGTAAGCAGCTGCTGATTGTCCATGTCTAGTCCTCCATCGCTTTTGCTTATGTTTTGATTCGCAGCGCGCCAATGAATGGAAGAACCCGGTGCGGGAAACCCACGCCGGGTTCTTGGCCTGCTGCCTATTTCTTCAGGCTGTTCAATTCGTCGAGCACCGGTTGCACGAGCGACATTTTGCTGTTCACCCATGCTTTCCAGTTCGCTTCCAGATCCCCTTCCTGCAAGATCAGGTTGGTGTATTCTGTGGCGTAGTCGAAGCCGGCCTGATTTTTGGCCTTGGAGTCATACAATTGTACATCCCAATCGTACTCGGCCATCGCTCCGCCTTCCGTACTGAGCTTCGCCTTGTCTTGATAGTGCTTGACCGCTCTTTCGCGGAATTCTTTCTTGATCGCCGGGTTCACGACGCTGAAGTCGTCGCCCAGCAGATAAAGGCCTTCGAAGCGGCTAGGGTATTTCTTCTCCAAGGTCGTTCCTTCCGGAAGCAGGCTGACGAGTTCCTTGTTCTCGTCATACTTCCAGTCTTTTCCTTCAAATCCCATATTCAGCAGAAGCTGTCCTTCTTGACTGATCGAATAGTCCATCAAATCCATAACGCGTTCGAATTTCTCTTTGCTGATGTTCGGCGAGAAAATAATGCTCGACCAGAAGTTCGCTTGCTCCAGGTTACGGTACTTCCCGTCATCGCCGAGCACGATCGCCGTGTGCACCACTTCCGAGCTGTCGAGGCCCAGGTTCTCTCTCATCCGCGTATCGATATCCTGTCTGTAAGAAGCCAGACCGCCAATACTTGTGATACCGGCTACGCCGTTAATGGAGAATTTCTGGCTGGCCTCCTGGCTTTTCCATGTATAGAATTCGGGGCTGAGCAATCCTTCTTTGTATGCGGCTTGATACTGCTTCAACGCGTTCAAAGTTTCCTCGTTGGCGGGACCCCATTGATACTTGCCGTCTGCGCCTTTATAGAAGGCCGATTCTACGCGGGAATGCGCGCTGTTTGCCATGATGATGTTGGTCAGCGAATCGTTGATGTCGAAAGAAATCGGCACCAGTTTATTGCCTACCTTGCCAGGATCTTTTTCTTTAAGCAGCCGGGCGTATTCCATCAGTTCTCCGACGGTATAAGCGTCTTTGAGTTCAAAACCGACAGCCTTGGCCCAGTCTTTACGCAGGCCGATGACCCCAATTTGGTTCAACAGCGGATCGGCCGGCTTGTTCTCGAAATACACCGGCTTCGGCAATACGTAAGTTCCGCCGGTCAACTCCTCCAGCTTTTCGCCGAGCCCGGTTTGTTTATAGGCCGCAGCTACGTTTGGCCAGCGCTCTTTCCAGTCGTCCGGGAGCTTGTATAATAACCCTTGTTCGATATAGTTAATGGCGTCGCCATGCACATAGTTCCAGCTGGCTACATCGGGCAAGTCGCCGGAGTTGATCCACAGGCGGAGCTTTTCCGGCCAGGAATCCCATTCCACATAGTTGTAGTCCCACTCCAAATTGAACTTGTCCGACCAATATTTATGGAATTCGTTATCCAGCACGTCGGGTTTTTCCAGTTTGATCGTACTGGCCAAAGAAATTTTCAGTTTCTTGTCGTAGCCGTCTTTGGCATTGCCGCCTGAGCTTGCATTCGAGCCTTGCGCATTTCCGCCGTTTCCGCTGTTACCTTCCCCTTTGGAACAAGCGGCCGTCACCGCCATCAGGACGATGCACAGCGATAAAACCATAATTCTTCTGATCGAAAGCCATTGGGTTGCTTTCATGTTTTGACCTCCCTGTTTTTTTAAGTAGTTGCAAAGCGAGAATTTTATGTGTATGAATCAGGTCTTGATAGCCCCTGTCATAACCCCTTTGGCGAAATGCTTTTGAAGCAGCGGGAAAAAGCACATGATCGGCACCATGGTGACGAAAACCGCCGCCATTTTCATCCCCATCGAGAATCTCTGACCCGCCGAGGCATCCAGACTGGCCGCGTTGGACGTGTTCAGTTGCGACTCCACGATGATGCTGCGCAGCACGTTCTGCAGCGGCATCTGCTCGGCTTTCCGGAGGAAGATCATCGCGTCATACCAGCCGTTCCAGATCGCCACGCCGTAAAACAACGTAATTGTGGCGACGATCGGCGCCGATAGCGGAAGAATAATCGAGAACAGGATTTTCCACTCTCCCGCACCGTCCAGCCGCGCGGATTCCATCAACGACTCCGGCAGGGTGTGGAAGTAGTTCATCATCAAAATCATGTTGAAGGCGCTGAAACCGCCGGCCAGGACGACCGACCACAGGCTGCCCGTCAGGTTCAAATCCTTCATGATCAGGTACAGCGGGACAATCCCCCCGTTAAAAATCATCGTGAACAAGACGAGGAAGAAAATCGGCTTTTTCCCCGGATATCCCGTCCGGCTCAGCCCGTAGGCCATACTGGTCGTCAGGAACAGGCTGAGCGGCAGGCCAAGCAGCAGAAGTTTAAGGGTATTGAGATAGCCGGTGCCGATCCCTCCCTTCTCAAAAAGCTGTCTGTAATTGTCCAAGGTAGGTTGGCTCGGGAAGATCATCAATGGATGGTCGGCGTATTCCTTTTGCGTCGAAAACGAAATCATGACGACATTCCAGAAAGGAATGAGGATGGCCAAGGCCCCCAAGGTCAACAAAACAAAGATGATGGCATCCATCCAGGAAAATTTGCGTTTCTGTATCATCGTTCGCACTCCTTTCTCATCGGAACAGCCCGTCGCCGCCCATCCACTTCGCCGCCCGGTCGGCAATCAGCAGCAGCGCCATATTGATAATGGACCGGAACAAGCTGACCGCGGAGGAGAACGAGAAGTCGGTGGCGGATTGGAACGTAATCCGGTAGATGTAGACGTCAAGCACCTCTGCCGCATTCTTCGTGGCGGCGTTCATCAAGTTAAAGATCTGATCGAAGCCCGAGGACATCAAGCCGCCGACGGATAGAATGAACATGACGGTAATGGTTGGCAAAATATTCGGGAGCGTGATCCGGAACAGCTGCTGCAGCCGGGTCGCCCCATCAATTTGCGCGGATTCGTACTGGTCCATATCGATCCCCGAAATGGCCGCCAAATAAATGATGGCCCCCCACCCCGCGGACTTCCATATGTCCGTCACGATGACCATCGGCACGAACAGTTTTTCCGAGCCCATAAAGTTGATGGGCTGCGCCCCGAACAAGGTCAAGGCACTGTTGATCAGCCCGTCATGAGAGAGGACGTTGATCACGATCCCCGAAACGACGATCCAGGACAAAAAATGCGGGAAGGTAAATACGGTTTGCATCACTTTTTTATAACGGCTCATGCGGAGCTCATTCAGCAGCAGAGCCAGCATGATCGGGAAAGGAAACTGAATGATCAGCTTGGTGACGTTGATTGCAAGCGTTTTCCACACCGCGTCGATAAAGGCGGGATCCCGGAACACATACTCGAAGTTCTCCCACCCGACCCAAGGGCTGCCCCATATTCCCAGGTTCGCCTTGAAGTCTTTAAAGGCCAGGGACAAACCTCCCATCGGCATGTAAGCAAATAGCACGAGCCATACCAAGCCGGGAATCAGAAGCGTATAAGTCATCCGGTGTTTCCAAATTTGTCTGAAATACGTTCCCAGCTTATTCCCGCCGGTGCGGCTATTCTGAGGTACTGCGGCTGCCGGTTTCAATTTTGCATCTCCTCGCTCTACTAGAATCTATTTGTGATACAGGAAGTCAAAAGCGGTTTTTAAATGTTCCTCCCAAAAACGCCATTCATGCGTTCCCGGGGTTTCGACATACCTGAAATCAAAAGGTGACTTTTCCATGTAGGAGGCAAAAGCGCGATTCATTCCGCAAAACGGATCCTCCGACCCGCAGCAGGCGAGCAGGGAAGGAAGCCTTTTGTTCTCCCGGACGAGCGTGTCGGCCAAAGCGTATAAATCCTGCTCCGGCTTGACCTCCAGGCGCTCTCCAAACACCGCCTTCATCTCCTTGATCATCCCCGGGGGCATGTCCGGATCCCGCAAGCGTTCCCGGATATCGGTGACGCCGGAGAGCGAGACCGCCTTGGCATATTTCTCGGGGAAGGTCAGCGCGCACTTCAGCGCTCCGTACCCGCCCATCGAGAGCCCGGCCACATAGGTTTTGGCGGGGTCCGTATCCAGGTTCAGCATCCGGGCGCATAGCTCCGGCAGCTCCTGCGTGAGATAGGTGAAATAATCGAGCCCATACTCCATGTCGGTATAGTAGCTGCGATTCACCTCCGGCATGATCACGGTGCAGCCGTAAGTTTGCGCATAAAGCTCGATCGTGGTCAGCCTGTGCCAGGTGCTGGCGTCGTCGCCGGCTCCGTGCAGGAGATAGAGGGTCCCCCCATCCTGCCTGCCCGCGTCGCAAGGCGATATGACATGAATGGATGTCGTCATCCGCAGCGTAGGAGAACCTGTTTCCACGGTTAAAAGCGCCATCTGCTTGCTCCTCTCCTTTTCCTTGCCGATCCGTTATTTGCCGATTTTCTTGCAGGACCCCCGCTTGACCAGCACGGAATCAAACACGACATGCTTGTTGGTCGACTGACCCGTAATCAGGTCGAACAGGATTTCCACGCTGGCCTTCGCCATATCTACCCCCGGCTGGCTGATGGTGTCCAAGGAAGGGTGGTAGTACTCCGCCATCTCGATCCCGTCGAAGCCGATGACCGAAATGTCGCCCGGGATGGACAAACCCGAGGAAAGAATCGCCTTGGCCGCCCCGATCGCGATCGTATCCGAGGCCGCGAACACCGCGGTCATATCTTTGTTCTTGTTCATCAGCCGTTTCGTGGCGGTGAATCCCGAGCTTGGGCTGTACTCGCAATCCTCGACCAGGGAAGGGTCGTAAGGAATGCCATGCTCCTCAAGCGCCTTGATGTAACCGAGCAGCCGCCGGTTCCCCGTCGTATGCTGTACAAGCGGAAACCGGGCCAGGAAGCTGATCTTCGTATGTCCCAGGGAAATCAAGTAACTTGTCGCCTTGTAGGCCTCCTGGACATCGTCGATGATGACGCTGGAGAAGACCGTGGGATCCACTTCCTGGGTCGTCGTGATTGTGGTCAGAACGAAGGGAATATTGAGCTGCCGGAACTTCTCTTCGGAGTGATCGTAGGTTCCCCCCATAAAAATAACGCCGTACAAATTTTTCTCTTTGACCAGTTGAAGCGCCGCGTTAATCTCGTCGCTGCCGTCTTCGACATGTTGGATCAGCAGCGGACAGCCCCGGAGGTTCACCTGGCGTTCGACTTCTTTAATCATGTTGGAAAAGAACGGGTTGGATATCCCTTTAACCATAAGCGCAATCGTGTTGGACTGCGTCATCTTCAGGTTGCGTGCGCTGCTGTTAGGGATATAGTTGTACTTCTTTACCACTTCCATCACTTTGGTCCGGGTGGCATCGCTTACAAATCCCGTATTATTTAAAACTCTGGAAACGGTGGAAATGCCAACTCCGGAGAGCCTTGCAATGTCTTTTATATTCATTTTCTTACGGACCACCTCTGCTATAATGCCTTATCCCACCTGGGTGGATCGGGGATTTCAGGATTTCCATTGTTTTCGGGAAACGTTTCCCGTTCAGGGTAAATCCAGCCCATGGCAAGACATTCTTTCGATGGATAACATTATGCACCCGATGTTTCCGAGTTGTCAATAATCAATTTTTAAAGCGGGTCTCTTGATTTAATGCGCTTACAAAGTTGATTTACACCATTTTCCAATGAGTTCCCCCGCAGCTTGGCATGTTATTGACATTTTTGCGGCGCTCCTTTACGATCGTCTTAGATAAACCACAGAAAAGTATAGGGAAACGTTTCCCTATACTTAATATCCTTTCTTTATTCGGATTGGAGTGTCTCATAAAGGAGGAACCAAGATGGCGCTGAATCTGTCCGCGTTTCAGGCAAGGCTTGAGCGTGAAGGGCTTCATGTTTTTTCCGTTCGCGTAGTGCAGCATGGCGAGGCGGTAGGGGCGGAAAATTTTGCGGGTGCCGACGACATTCGTCGTTTACAGCATTCCGTCAGCAAATCTTTTACGAGTATGGCGGTCGGCCTCGCCCTTGAGGAAGGACGGCTGGATTTGGATACGCGGATCGGAGACGTGTTTCCCGAGGCCGGTTCGGATCGGGCTTCCTGCGCCTCCGAAGCCCTGGATCCCGCACAAATCCGGTTGATCGATCTGCTGCGGATGTCCAGCGGCCATGATACCCCGCCTTTAACTTATGAGGAGAGAGCCGTGCTGGAGGAGCCCGACTGGGTGAAGCATTATTTATCCCGGCCGCTGGACCGACCTCCCGGGGAATTGTTCACATACAGCAGCGGGGATACCTATATGATTTCGGCCATGCTGGAGGCCGTAACCGGGCAGACGGTGAAGGATTACCTGGTCCCCCGCTTGTTCGAACCTATGGGAATCGATGACGTGCGTTGGGATACCTGTCCGCTTGGCCGAACGCTCGGCTGCACCGGATTGTATTTAACCACCGAAGAATTGAGCCGGTTTGGGGAGTTTTTGCTGCGCCGGGGGGTGTGGAAAGGCCGACGACTAGTCTCCGCCGCCTGGATCGATCTGGCGACGAGCAAGCAGGTCGCCACGCCCGAAGACGGCGGTGACTGGGGGGCCGGTTACGGCTATCAATTTTGGCGCTGCACGCACGGGGCCTACCGGGCCGACGGCATGTACGGACAATTCTGCATCGTCCTTCCCGAACGGGATGCGGTGGTCGCCATCAACAGTCAGGAAGAAAATATGCAGGGGATCTTGAACGCCGTTTGGGAGGAGATCTACCCTCAGCTCTGAAAATAAATGCGTGGTAGTTGGAACATCCGGTTCCATGGATTGAAGGCATGTTCGATGTCCGGCCAGCATACACTTGTGACAAGCAGGCTGTAGGACTGGCCCGAACCAATGCCTTCATCTCGAATAAAGGATGGTCCCTTGTGAATTTATTAACACGCAGAACCAAAGCCTATCTTGTTCGCCGTTCTCTCCAAAAAGGCTCCATGATTTTTGCCGGCTCCATGATTCAGGGGTTTGCCATGGCCGTCTTTTTATTTCCACACGCCATTCCCTCCGGCGGGGCCGCGGGTCTCGCGGTGCTGCTGAACTACTGGTTTCAACTGCCGATGAGCATCGGGTTATGGCTGATGAACTTTCTCTTTCTGATCACTTCGATACAGTATCTGGGTAAAATCAGCGCGGTGGGCACGATCGGCGTCATCACGACGACCGCGGTATCCGTCAATTTCTTCGAGGTTTACTTCCGCTCTCCCTTCGAGAACATCTGGCTCGACCTCTTGATCGGCTCCATCTTTCTCGGCCTCGGCATTACCCTTCTGCTCAAGCAAAGAGTGTCCAACGGCGGGATCGGATTCGTCGCGCTCGCCCTTTCCAAACAGAAGAAAGTGGATCCCGGCAAAGCCCTGTTCTGGATGAACGGCTTCATCTTCCTCCTTACGGCCGTTGTGATCAACTGGCAGATCGTGATCCAGGCGCTGCTCTGCCAGTGGCTGTCCACCCGAATCGTGAGCTGGCTCTACCGCGTTTCATTTCCGCCCGTTTTGCAAATGGCCTGGCGCAACAAAAGGGATGGCTGAGCGCCATCCCTGCGTACCGAGTGGGGAAGATTTCACGGTTAGTCCAGAGTTTCCTTGTATGTGGTCAGAGCTTTTTTAAACCAATCCTCGTTAGCTTCCATAAAATCCTGCTCCCCTATAAACATCATTTGGGTAAATTGACGTGATGAGCGGGTAATCGCCATGATTACCATCGCCCTTCTCCCATTGAAGATTCCAGTTCCTTTAAAATAAATCGCTTCATAACCTTTGATGTTGATGGGTTCGGGCTTGGTCCAACTGGGATTTTCCAGCGCTAAACTCTCGATATAGAGTTGGTAAGCATCTTCCATTGTTACGGATTCGAGTCCAGCGGCGTCTTCGGCATATGCCGTAAAAAGGGTGTTGTCGCTGCCATCGTGACGCAGCTCAATCTCACCATCATCAAACAGCTTAAATTCTTTCCATACCTCGGTAAGCTCGACCTTCATTGAAGCACGTTTATTTTTGAATACCTTGGATTTTTCCTTACTGAAGTCAAATGAAAGGTTTGGTTCTTCTACCTCTTTCAGCACTTTGAAGGAATCCACAATACGTTTATACTCCCTTTTGTGTGAAACAAAATCTTCGGGTGGGCATGTGACCGTTAAAAAATAATAAGCGTTCCCTTTTTTTAGCCCTGTCATCAGTACTCCTCGCTTTTCCCCCTCCAACTCCGTTCTTCCTTCCAACTGGTACGCCGGCTGACCGTCAATGGTAAGATTTCTCCAGCCGGTCTTCTCACCGTGTCCCACTAGTTGAAGAGAATCGAACCTCTCATTGACAATCGCCTCAGGTTCTTTCCCTTCCGTCATTTTCGACTCGAACACCCTAGCAACTAATAATTGGGCATTCCTGTCGTCGTGCAGTATAAACTCGGCGACTTGATCATACGGGGTCCTCATCTTGTTCCATTTCAAAGGGACCTTGATTTGCAAGGATTGATCATTATTAACGATCGTTTCACTTTGATATTCTATAAATTGCTCCTTCTCCGCAGGTTTCAGAACTTTAAACGTCGACATTAGTTTCCGGGACTCCTCTTTTGGGTGAGAAGACGCCTCCGGGCCGGTAATTTCTATTAAGTAAAATGCATCTTCCTTTTCTAAAAATGTCTGCATTACATATTCCGTTGCGTTATTATGTATTCGCATGATATATCTCTCTTTTGCCGTAACCCCATCGATCTCTACGGTTTGGACGACTTGTACATCAACACTCGCATACTCTTTATCCAACTCTTTCTCCCATACTTCGAGAGTCATTCCTTCGCTAGCATCCGCGCGAAGTTCCTGCATAATGCTTAAAGTTACAAGAGTTCGATTTGTTCCATAGCCGTGAAGTACAAGACGGGTACTTCCGTAGGTATGGTCCCCTTCATCCAACCACCAAGACTCCGGAACGGAAATTTGAACCGTCCCGTCCTTGCTCCCGACCGTTTTAAGCGGCTCGCGCAACAAAGTAAGGCCCTGCTCCTTCCCTTGAACAGGATTTGCATTGCCGTTCTCCCCCGACTGGCATCCCGTAATCAAAACGAACAGCACGATGCAGGCAAGCCACCACAACCTATCCATTCCTTGCCTCATTCTCATAGCTTCCTCCCACCATCCAAAATCTGTTAATGAATTATTTATCTTTTCATTTATCGGGTGGGACAGGTGAAAATGTTAATATTTAGGTGGCTCAATCCAGCGTTAACGGAAGTTTCTCCCGTTAATTTAGCTCGTTACGTCCATAGGACATAACTTAGCTCACTGGCGTTGCATCAAACCTGACATGGTGCTGCCGCCCCCGCCATCTCACTTACCGCCCGTTATGATAGCGGCATTTTGGGCTGCTATTTCGCCCAGATATGCTTTTTCGGGAAAAATAGCGGCTAAAAAGGGCCTTATTTCTCTGGTGCGAGTACAGAAATCAGGTTTTGGCCCGCTTTTTTTCAAAATAAGGCCCCAAAAGACCGCTATTTCACAGCAAAGAGCCAAGTTCGACAAAATAGCGCCGCAAAAGGCCGTTATCCACCCGCCCGGCTTCAAAAGGTGGCGGTTACGGCCATTAGACCCCTCGGGTTCATGCAACGCTAGTGAACTTAGCTGGAAATTATCCCGATAATACCGCCCAAAAGGGGCGAACGAGGCCTCTGCCCGCAGATTTGCTGGAGGTTTTCCAGCTAATTGTGAGCTGCGGCGGTTCGCCTCCGAATTAACGGGAATTTCTCCCTTTAAGCCCCCTCACTCCCCGCCGGGCCTTCCGGCTTCAAGTCCATCATCGCCCCGAACAACTGGGAGCCCGTGGTGAAGCAAATATAAGCGCAGAGCTCGGCTATTTCCTGCTCGGTGAACAGCTCCCGCAGGATGTTAAAGCTTGCTTCCCCTATGGCGCCGCGGTCCTTCAGAAACAGCTCCGCGAACCCGACCGCGAGGCTGGTGCGCATGTCCTCCTGGCTCGCGTCAGCCCGGCCCTTGGCCTGGCAGTACTCGCAGCCGTTGCCGAACGCAAGTGTGCGGCGAACCTGCTCCTTTAAGTTCCGATCCAGCGTTCCCGCGGAATAGAACGTTTCCTCGAGTCTAGTCCACTCCGTCAAGATCGCCTCATTATGTCCCAACAGCCTCTGAAACGGCGTGTCTCCCCGGTCGGAATAAGCAATTCTTGGCATAAAAAATACCCCCTTTGGATTTATTTTGATTATATATACCAACCGGGGGCGAATGAATTATAATTGATATTAATCATATGGGTTTTCCGATCATATATAATCATTTTATAGAAAAAGAGGTTTCATATGAAAATTGACGAAATCGATATCGCCATCCTGAACGAACTGGCTGTAGACGCCCGGCTGTCCATGCGGGAACTCTCCAAAAAGGTCAATCTGTCCCCACCTTCCGTCACCGAGAGGGTACGCCGTCTGGAAAGCGAGGGGATCATCGAGGGTTACACGATCCGCCTGAACCGGAAACGGCTTGGCTTCGGACTGGAATGCATCATGGAAATTACTGTGCGGAATGGAGATTACGAACGGCTCCGGAATCTTATTCAGGATCATCCCCGTGTCCTTGGCTGTTGGCGGACCGCGGGGAAGGCCTGCTTCTTCGTACATTTGTACGCCAAAGACTTGGCGGAGATCGAGGAGTTTGTAGACCGAATCGCCTCGTTTACCGCTCCCTCCACCAACATTATTTTTTCCGAGGTCAAAATTCGTACCCCGCTAAAAGACCAGTTGTCCGGCGGCCCTGCTGATTTTTAACTGTATGCCTGCCCCGCTACCCGCCGCTCCAAGTGCTCCGTCTCGTTATCCCGACTTGGCGCAAGGAGGCGCTCATGCACAAAAAGATGCAAATCTGCAGGAATTTTCGCCAGCCATCTAGACTTCCGCTCAAAAAGATGCAAATGTGCAGGAATTTTCAGGCGGCTGGGGCCGCAGGATGCTATTTCCCGATAAAAGCTGCAGATTTGCATCAATTTTTCCATCGGGGCTCCATATGAGAAAAAAACCTGCAGATTTGCAGGAATTCTCACTGACAGGCCTAGCTCGGACGATCCCGACCTATCTCGAACTCCCGACCTATCCCGAACTCCCGACCTATCCCGAAACTCCCGACCCTATCCCGAACTCCCCACCTACCCCGAACCTATTCCGACCACCCCCGAACCTATCCCTGATCTGCCTCCGGCTATCCCGGGCTCTCCCACAGCACAAAAAAAGAACCCCTCCTCATCACCGAGGCAAGGGTTCTTTCAAATTATTTACGCGTAACGGTGTAGCCTTTTTCTTGGAGCAAGGTTACGATGCCCTTCTCGCCGAGCATATGAGCCGCGCCCACAGCGATCATGTACGTCGAGGAGTCCTTTCCTTTCAAATAACCTTCGATTTTCTCGGTCATTTTAACATTGCGATCCACGAGCATGGCTTTGTAGTACTCGTCGCCGCTGGATTTAATGGCATTAACCATTTCGATCAGCGCTTGATCATCGCCGGTTTTCCACATTTCGGCCATCGAGTTTACGCTGTCGTCTACCGCCTGGAGACTGTTCAGCGTGGTCAAGAGATTGGCTTCCTGCAGTTCCTGAGAGAACTCGTTGAACATTCCCAGCTGCGATTCATAACTTTCGAGTTCGATAACCGGAATTTTACGCTCCATAGCTTTCGAAACGAAATAGTAATCGATGCCGACTTGTCCTTGATACCCGCTCTTGCTGGCCTGCAGGGTCTGGAGTGTCATTTCGACCACCCAAGGTTTGAACGGATCGAACGCATCCCGTTCCATCCCGTTTTCGGTGAGGAATTTGGCCAATTTCGCGTAAGTTGTCTCGGAAATATGGTCCTTCAAAGTGGTTCCGTCCTGATAAGTCCCCAGATCCAACAGCAGCTTCTGCATCTCGGGAGAAGACCCCTTGGTCACGTCGACTTCGACTCCGAGGTTATCCGCTTCGGCAAAGGCACTTTCAATCGCAGGGTCGAGCGGATAGAAGCTATCGTCCGCGACATGCATGGTTCCCAGCAGGTAAACTTTATTTCCGGCATTTTCGACTTCCCACAGGAAGCCGCGGCCGCTGGCGGCCGCCGGTTGCTTGGACCAAATATAAACGGCGCGCTCCGAGGCGCCCCAGTGTACATCGTAACCGGAAATTTCCCCGAACGAACGGACCGGGAGGTACGTGACGCCGTCCACCGTTTTGGAGCCCGAAACGTTTTGGGCTTGTTGCTCCGGCTTCAGTTTCAGAGCTTTATAGATCTCTTCCGCGGGAACCAGGGTCGATCCTTGGTCGATGACAGGCGCATGTTCACCGAACTGTACCCATTCTCCGTCCACTTTAACCGATACCGTATTCGGCGCAGCCGAAGTCGCAGGGACGAGCACAACCAGCGACATGATCATGGATAACAGCGAGGCTGTCCATTTTTTAAATCTCATTTTCTAGTAACTCCTCTCTTATGTATATCTAATTAGTATAGCGAAGTCGGTCGTCGAAGCCAACCCCGCATAAGAAACGCCTGCCGTTGGGCAGATTTAATATAATCCGGCGGCCCTCGTCTATTGGAAGACAAGATGAAAAAAAACGCCCGCTGTGCTACAATAACGGAATGTTCAACGGGAAATTGCCTAGGAGGTTAACAAAATCGCATGCTGATTATCGGAATCGCCGGCGGCACCGGTTCGGGAAAAACCACGGTGGCCCGCTCTGTCATCGAGCAGCTCGGCTCGGACAAAGTCACATTTATATCCCAGGATAATTACTATAAAGACCAGGCGGACCTGACCATGGAAGAACGGCTGCTGACCAATTACGATCACCCTTTCGCTTTCGACAATGAACTGCTGATCGAACATCTTCAATTGCTGAAAAAGGGGCTGCCTGCCCACGCGCCGGTCTACAATTTCACCGACTATACCCGCTCGACCTCGGAAACCGTCTTGCTCCAGCCCAACCGGATCGCCATCGTCGAGGGCTTGTTCGTCCTCTATGACGAACCGCTGCGCAAGCTGCTGGACATCAAAGTGTTTGTTGACACGGATGCCGATGTCCGTCTGCTGCGCCGCGTGCTGCGGGATATGGAGGAGCGGGGCCGCTCGATTCATTCGATTTACCAACAGTATCTGGCCACGGTGAAGCCGATGCACGAAGCGTTTATCGAGCCATCCAAAAAATATGCCGACCTCATCATTCCCGAGGGCGGGCATAACGAGGTCGGCATTCAGCTCCTGAGAATCCTTACCGAGAAATACCTGACGGGTGGAGAAGAATGGCCCGTCGGATAAAGAATCCGTCTATGATAATAACCGGACGTTGTCCCGCTTTATGAACCTTTTTCGGGTACATGCAGGACGGTCCGGTTTTTTCCTGCTTTTTGGCCTGGCACAAGAGGGATTCCGATGAGGATCATGAGGATAAAATGCCTTTCCGAAGCATCCATTCGTCAACTTGTTCCACCCGCATCGGTTTGCCGTAATAATACCCCTGCATCACATGGCAGCCGAGCTCGGTCAAAAAGGAAACCTGCTCCTCGTTCTCCACTCCCTCGGCGATCACATCCAGATGAAGATTTCCGGCCATCTGAATAATGGCGCTGATGATCGCCCGCTTCGTCGGCGTTTCCAGATCGTTAGTAAACAGGCGATCCAGTTTCAGCGCGTCCAACGGAATCCTGTCCAACAGACCGATCGAGGAATATCCGCTGCCGAAATCATCCATGGAAATGCGAACGCCCATCTCGCGCAGCCTTTCGATCTGCCGGATAATCTCATGAATATCATGCAATACCATGGATTCGGTAATCTCCAGCTCCAGGAGGCAGGGATCCAGACCGGACTCGTCGAGCGCGCTGCTGATCATGCTATGCAGGCTCCCCGTCCAGAACATGCCGACCGACAAATTGACCGAAACCGGCTGAAGAATGCCGCGAGACACCCAGGCGACGCATTGACGGCAGGCCTGCTTCAAAGACCAGCGTGTCATCGGAACGATCAAGCCCGTCTCCTCCGCAATCGGGATGAACTCTCCCGGGGACACGGTCCCCAAACGGGGATGGCTCCACCGGATCAAAGCTTCCCACCCGACCAGCCGGTTTTCCTTGACGCTCCATTTCGGCTGATACACCAAATAAAATTCCCGGTTGTCCAGCGCTTTTCTCAAATCCTTCTCGAGTTCCATTCTCCGAATCTCTTGAAGTTCCATTTCATTACTGTAGAAACAGTACCGGTTCTTCCCCGCCGACTTTGCGCGGTACATGGCCGTGTCCGCCGATTTGAGCAGAAAGGAGCCGTCCGTCATATGCGGTGAACGGAGACTGATTCCGATACTTGCGGTTATGTATAGTTCATTTCCTTGGATAAAATAGACCTGCTTCACGCATTGCAAAATATGCTCCGCCAGCCGCCTGGCCCGGTCCTCGTCGCAAGGGGAGACGATAAACAAAAATTCATCCCCGCCGATTCGGAACACCTCCCGGCCATCGCCCGCAAACCGGAGCAGCCTGCGGCCCACATGACCGATCATCAGATCCCCCACGGGATGCCCCAGCGTGTCATTGATCGCTTTGAACTGGTCGAGATCCAGGAACAAGACCCCCAGGCTATCCCGGTCCGAAATCGTATTAAAAAAGCGGTTCATTTCATTCCGGTTCGGCAGTCCGGTGACCGTGTCGCGATAAGCCATGCTTTCGAGAACGAAGCGGTCCAGGAATATCGCCGTCCAGGAAATAAACAGGATGATGAGGATGATCACGGTAACTCCGTACAGCAATAACATGTCCACGGTAGGTTCGTTGGTCATCTTCATCCCGGGATGACCCAGGAAGCGGGACGCCTTCATTCCCGTATAATGCATCCCGCACACCGCCGCCCCCATGACCAGGGCGGCCGCCCATTTCATCCCGCTTCCCTTCGGCTGATAGCGGAAGCGGAGGAACAACATCAATGCCACCAAGGAGGCGGCTACGGCAATCACGGCGGACAGCGCCACGTATAGGGGATCATATTCCAGCCGGGCCGGCATAATCATCGCTTCCATCCCGATGTAATGCATCAGCACGATCCCGCCGCCCATCGCGCCGCTGCCGAGGATCAAGGCCTTCCAGCCGACTTTCTTGGGCAAGGTGATGTAAAAAGCAATCCAAGAGGACATCATGCTAGCGAACATCGAAAAGACGGTCAGCCACCAATCATACCTCACTTCCATCCCCAAATGCACCGCCTGCATGCCTACAAAGTGGGTAGCCCAGACCCCCGTACCCATAACGAACGCCCCGGCCAATGTCCAAAAAAAGCGGATTCCTCCGCTTGCCCGGGAAATCCGCGACGTAATATTTAGCGCAGAGTACGAAGCTAATACGGCAATCAAACATGATAGCGCCACAATGTAGTAATTATAGATGCCCACCATAACCAACGCACTCACTCCTGTCTTCACCTGCTGTCTAAAGTGATTATAATATGATAATGAAATAAATGAACAGAATAATCTGGTAGAGCGTATAAAAAAGAGCCGATCGCCCTTCCGGGCATCGGCTCCACCGTGCGGCGGTTTATTTTCCGGCCTTCAAGACCTCTTCCTGCTTCTTGACGAACTCCTCCGGCGTCAAGGCGTTGCCCAGCAGCGCCTGAATCAGATTCCGATGTTCCTCGGAGGCCACCGGCTTCATCTGCACATCCAAATAGAGAATGACCTTATTGGCGTTGTTAAGCTCGTTCAGGACATCCTTAAACATCTGGGGCAGTTCGACGCTCGACGTATCCACCTTCGTTCCGGGAATGATGCCCGCATCGGTCACGGACAATTCCCCCCACCGCTGCACAAAAAAGCTGACGAACTTCTTGGCGTCCTCCTTCACCTTGGAGTTCTCGGACACGAACAAGCCGACGCCGACGCCCCCGACCCAATCGTTGACATTTCCCTTGCCGCCTTCGACGATGGGGAACTTAAAAAAGCCGATTTTGTCCTTAAACGCTTTCGGTATATCCGGGTTTGTCGTATAGTTCGGCACTTCCCAAGTCCCCATCGCGTACATGGCGGCCTTCCCATTCATGAATTCGGCCTTCGCTTCTTCATTCGACAAACCGTTGAAGCCCTTGATGAACGCGTTGCTGTTGACCAGAGCCTGGGCCTCCCTCGCCGCTTCCAATAAGGTTGGGTCGCTGAAGCTGCTATGGGCAACCGCGTGATCCTGCACATCCGGCCCGCCGATTCGATCGGCCAGATACATATACCAGATCGATCCAGTCCACGCATCCTTCGAACCGAGGGCGACCGGCGTTACATTGTGCTCGTTCAGCGTCCTGATGATGTTTTTGAATTCTTCATAGGTCTGCGGCGGCTGAAGGCGGTACCTCGCGAAAATCTCCTTGTTGTAATAGACCGGCACGATGTTCAGCTCTACGGGAAGCGCGTAGGTTTGGCCGTCCATAGCGTAAGCCTCGGTCGTTCCGGCCACGAACTTGTTCTTCAGTTCGTCCTGAAGCAGATCGTCCAACGGGGCAAACAGCCTTCCTTTTACGTAGGGCTCCAGGAATCCCGCAGCCCAGGTAAAACCGACGTCCGGCAAGCTGTTCGAAGCGGATAATACCTTGATTTTATTTTTGTACTGTTCATTCTCCAGCATTTCGATTTCGATTTTTACATTCGGGTGGGCCTGCTCGTATTCGCCGATGATCTGTTTGACCAGCTTGTTTTGCGCGGAATTGTTAACATCCGGCCAAAGATGCATCATTTTGATCGTCACCTTGTCCGCGGAAGCGCCTTGACTCGCTTCATATCCCTTTGCGGCCGTGGCCGGCGAGCCTTCCGGTCCGGCTTTGTTTTTGTCCCAGCAAGCAGCCAGTACCAAGGCCAGCGCCAGCAAAAGCAGGGATACGGAAAACATTTTTCTTTTCATTTCTTCCTATCCCCCTTATTCGCCTTGGAAAAATGTATGCGCTTCCTTCCTGAAGCCAGTGTAGCACCCTACCGCCGGGAGACAAGGTCATATCGATTGGGAATTATACCAATTAATTTGGCTCATTCGGATCTTCGTTCGGTCCCGGCACTTCCGGCGCCTGTCCCTTCACCTCGTTCCGGTAAGAACCGGGGCTGTGTCCTTCGTACTCTTTAAATACCTTGTTAAAATATTTGGTTGTCTGATATCCGACGCGCTCCGCGATCTCCCCTACCGGCAGCTTCGTCTGCAGGAGCAGTTCCTTCGCCTTCTGGATTCGCAGGCGGGTGACATATTCGATGAAGGTCATCCCCATCTGCTCCTTGAACAGCACGCTGAAATAGCTCGGGTTCAAGTGCACGTGCTGCGCCGCATCGCGCAGGCCAAGGCCTTGATTCAGATGCTCCTCCACATAGCGGAGCGCTTCCTTCACGGGCTCCGCCACCGAGTTCAGCTCTCCCGCCGCCTCCAGCAGCTTGCGGTCCATCATCCGCTCCAGCAGCGTCGCCCGGCTTCGCTCCTCGCCGATCTGCAGCGCCCGCTCCACCGTATCGATCAGTTTCTCCCTCCGAATCGGCTTCAACAGATAGTTGACCACCCCGAGCTGGATCGCTTGTTGAGCATATTCGAATTCGGCGTAACCGGAAATCAGAATGACCGCCGGCCGGTATGCCGCCCCCGCCTCCCCCTCCGCTTCGGCCGCGGAAAGACGCTCCACCAGACTCAGCCCGCTAATTTCCGGCATACGGATATCGGATATCAGCAGCACCACCGGCTCTTTGGCCAGCAGCTCCATCGCTTGGGGGGCATGCTCCGCCGTCAACACTTCATAACGGCCGCCGCTCCAGGATTCAAGCATATTTTTCAGCCCTTGGCGGGTTCTCGGTTCATCATCGACGATTAAAATAACTTTTCTCCTCCACATGTTCATTCCTCTCCCGTCCGCAATGGAATCGTGATCATGACCCGAGTCCCTTCGCCGCTGCCGCTGCTGACGGACAATCCCGGCTCCAACCGGCCGGGACGTTCCGTTTCTCCGCCGGCGCGCCCTCCGCCGCGGCCGTAGTAAAGCTTCAACCGCTGCCGCACGTTGAAGATTCCCATCCCCGTCCCTTTGGAAGGCGGGGACTGGCCGGACTCCAGCGCACGGTTCACCGAGCGCAGGGTCTCTTCATCCATCCCCCGGCCGTCGTCTTCGACGGAGATCCCCAAGTGGATCCCGTCTCCGGCCGGCTCTACCCGGATCGTCACGGTCCCCGGGCCGATCCGCCCTTCAATGCCGTGCAGGATCGCGTTTTCGACGAGCGGCTGGATCAGCAGCTTCGGCATTCTTACCGCCGCGTAAGCCGGCGGCATCGAAACGCTCCAGGCGATCCGGTCGCCGAGCCTCATTTTCATAATCAGCAAATAACGCTCGATATGCTCCAGTTCGTCCCCCAAGGTGACCCATTCCTCTTTATTCGGTCCCGTTATCGTATAGCGAAATAAATCCGCCATGGCGATGACATATTCGGCCAGTTCCTCCTCCTGCTTCTCCTGCAAAGACCAATAAAGCGCTTCCAGCGTATTGAACAAAAAATGCGGATGAATTTGCGCCTGCAGGGCCTTCAGTTCCGTTCGGCTCTGGATCAGCTCTTTTTCGTAAACCAGCTCGATCAGCTCGTTCATATGTTCGACCATCTGGTTGTACGTGTGATTCAGTTCGTTGATCTCGATCGTCGACGAAATCCGCGTCGTCGGCTTCAGACCGCCCAGCCGGGCGCCGCGCATCGTTTTGATCAGCTTGAACACCGGCCTGGTGATGATCGTGGACATCGGAAAGGACAGCACGATAAACAGCAGCGTACCGAGCCCCGCCGACATCAGAATAGCCGTCCGCAGTACGGAAATCCCCTCCGTTATGGCGCTGACGGGCGTCAGAATCAAAAAGATCCACCCCGTTACTTCGGAAGATTGCTTCACCAACATGTATTTTTCCTTGCCGATCGAGACGACCGTCTCTTCCGCCTCCACCAACGGCTGGATCGCCCCCGCATTAAAGGTCGGGGCGCTGCTGGCGATGAGACTGTAATTCGGTCCCACGACCAGCATCGTCTCACGGCCGCCATCGCCGCTTAACGATTCGCTCAGCCTGAACGCCTCCCGGTCCATCCGAACCAGGACATACCCGCCGTGCGTAAACCAATGATCCATCAGACTGACGCTGCGGATCGCCAGCACCGTGTTCGGCTCCAACGGATCCTTGCCGATCCATACCATCCGCCCCTTGCCTTCCTTCGCCCTGGCGATCCATTCCTGGCCCACCTTCTTGTCCAGACGCCCCTCGTCAAGCGGAAACAGCCGTCGATTATCGCCGCTGTACAGTTCGACCGAGGTGATGCCGTCGGCATAGGTCTGCACGATTTTGATGCTGGAGAGCAGGGCCTGGCGTTCCGCAAATGTCGCCGGCTTTCCCCCCTGTTCATTCAGCAGTACTTTCTGGACATAGGCATTCGTGGCGACCTGCGTCGTCAGGGAATCGATCTGGTTCAGCACGGCCTCCAGCCGGCCGTTGGCCTCCACCGCCGTCTGTTGGATATGTTTCTCCGCATTGTTTTTTAACAGTCGGGATACGGAATCGAAGGTAAAAACCCCGACCACGCACAAAATAATGATCATAACCCCGAGGAACCCCACCAGCATTTGATTGCGCAAGGTATTCCACTCTCGAAAACGCCGCATCCGTCCATCCCCTTTCCATCCCTTGACGGTGGTTCTCGGTTTTCGAGTTACCTAAATTCTAGATTGAGCGGAAAAGTCCTTTTTTTTTCGAGCGGATGTCAGGGCATACCCGTCAAGCTCATGGCGAAAGGAGAGCCAAAGGAACAAAAATCCATTTAACAATTTACCACGTTTCTCCGATAAATGATTTAGCAGCACGAATAGGACTATAGGAGGAAGTCATGAGAACTAGTAAAGTATGCCTGAGCTTCATATTAATTGCAGGGTTGTTTGCCGGCTGCGGGTCCAAGGAGAAAGCCCCTTCCGAAAGCAGCGCTCCCAACCCGCCCGCGCAAGAAGCCGCGGCCCAAACCACCAAGGATCCCGGCGTCGTTACCGGAGCCAGAGAAACGATCCTGGACATGTACCGGGCGGCAAGTACGGGGAATCAGGAAACCTTTTTAAAGATTGCCGAAGGATACGCAAATTCTACGGCGGAGTCGCCGAGCGAAACGATGGGGAACCTGGCGGAACTTTTTGAGATGAAAGGCGGAGCCGAAGGGATTACCCTGGAAGAAGCGACAAAGGAACAATTAGCCCCCTTTTATCTGGCCCGCATTGAAGAGCAATTTGGCCCTTACGGGGAAAAAGCAGTCGTCGTCATCGAGTGGAGTCTGAGCCATGATACGGAGCCGATGGCCTGGATCGTTGAGCGCCGGGACCAGGAAAACCGCGTAATTCGGCGGGACCTTGATTTGGAAGAGGGCAGCAAGTTTACCTTCTTCGAGCGAAAGGAAACCGGCCAGACTGCACAACAGCCGGGGAAATCCGCGAACTCCGGCGGCGGCCAGGACCAGGTCTCGCTGACCGATATTATGCGGGGCAGCCCCTACAACACGATCGTCGCGCTTTATGAGGCGGCATTAAATGGGGACAAGGACGTTTTTGAGAATATCACGCAGTTCAGTACCGAGAAGATTCATTCCTCCTGGATGGCCGAACGGGTTATGAAGGCCGGATCGACGGGAGGTCTGCGGATTGAAGAAATCGATAAAGCCTGGATCAAGGCGGACTTGCGCGATAAAATGGCCAAGGAATACGGTGAGGATTTCGCCTTGATGGTAGAATGGGAGAAGGATGATTACGCGCAGTTGTTTATTCTGAAAAAAGTAAACGGGGCTTACTATGTGATGTGGCATGAAGACGAGAACAAAGACGGGTTCCTCGATTACTACGTCAACGAGAAATATGAGTACGACATGAGTATATTCGACGAGGAGAACGTCGATTACGAATAGAAAAAATCCCGGTCCTGGCGACCGGGATTTTTTGTTTCCTGTTCTACGGAGGGCGGCGTTATATGGCGTTATATCAGCTTATGCGCGTACCACTTTTTGCCGCGGAACCGCCACAGGAAAATCGCCCCGCGAACGCCCCATTCGCAGTTCATCGCCAGCCAGACTCCGAGAATGCCGAAATTCAGCGTAATCCCCAAAATATACCCGAGGATGACGCGGAACAGCCACATCGTCAGCATCGAAGTGATAGAAGTGAATTTCGAATCGCCGGCGGCCCGCAGAGCCGAGGGCAGAATAAAACTGATCGCCCAGAGCGGTACCTGGGCCAGCGTGTTGACCAGCAGGACGAGGAAGATGTCGTCCACAATTTCCGGCGGCGGATCAAACAAGCCTACCAAAGGCCGGAAAAACGGCATCAAAATCAGTCCGATCAGCGCGAGGGAGATCGATCCCAGCCAAAGAAAGGACTTGATGAACTTCCGCGCATCGGCGATATTTCCGCGTCCGATGCACTGCCCGACCACCGTCACGATCGCCAGGGACATCGCGCTGGCGGGAATCTGGAATACCATGGCGAGCGAACCGCTGATCGCGTTGGTCGCGATGGCATAGGTCCCCAAGCTGACGATGAACACCTGGGTCAACAATTTCCCTCCGTTGAAAAACATCTGTTCCGCCGCAAACGGCACGCCGATGAACATAATTTTGCGCAGCATCGACAGCGGAAAATGAAAGAGATCGCGAATGCGCAAATGCAGCGTGACGTCGAGTTTGAACAAATAATACAGCGCGCACGCCGCCCCCGCGTAACGGGCGATGTTTACCGCGATCGTCATGCCTACCACGCCCATATGAAGCAGCGTAATGAAGACGATGTTGAGCAGCACGTACAGCAGGTTCATAATCAGCGACAGGGCCAGCGAGGCCCGGGTCTTGCCGATCCCCCGCAAGGCGCCGCAGACCGCTTGAACCACCGCGATGCCCGCATACGAAATACTGCTGCCGATCAGATAAACCCTGGCGTTGCCGAGGACCTCCGCCGAGGCCGTCCCGAACAGCACGTTCAGCACCGGGTTGTGAAAGCCCATGATCAGCAGGCCGATAGCCAAAGCGATCATCGCCACCGCCGTCACGGTAGCCGCCGAGGCCCGGGATACCATCGAATCGTTGCCGCTGCCCTTGTACTGGGCCACCACCACGGTGCCCCCGGTCGCCACGGCGACAAACACGTTGATCAAGAAAATATTGAGCGAATCCACCATATTCACCGCACTGACCGCGGCCACACCGGAGGAACTGATCATGGCGGTATTCACCAGGTTAAGCCCGACGATGAAGGCCTGGTCGATCAGAATCGGAATAAAGAGGGCGATAATCTGCCGGTAATCCATCGTCTCGCCGGTAAAATATTTGTTCAAAATCGCGGGATTCCGCAAACGCTCGGGTAAACGAATCACTATTCATCACATCTTTACTTTTAAAATGGAAAAAACCCTTCGGAATGAAGAGCTTTTGCAAAAGAGAACTATAGAAATCGATCACTCATTATATAAACCGTATCTGTTTGAACATATCACTCGGGGTCGGTTATGTCAATGAACCGGGTCATGCGGGTTCTATAAACATCGTGACGCCGTTCTTCGGCGGCGTACCTGCCACCGCCGGGCCTGAAGGTTCGACGGACCGGCGAAAATTCTAACGGAAGCCATAGCGGCTATTTCGTCCTTTCAGGGCAAAACGGAATTCTAACGGACGCAGTAGCCGCTATTTTGGTAAAAGGAGGTCGTTTGACGAGGAAATTCGCAAATAGGCGCTACTATTTCCGTTAGAATTCGGAAAGAGCCACTTTTGGCGAAATAGCGGTTATTATGTCCGTTAGAGCAACCGATTGAGGGGAACTCGCGTCCGCCCGGCGTGGTTGCCGACGGAATGGCAAGAGCCGGTATGACAGTAACCGGAGAGTTGATCGGCCAATGCATCGCTAAATATCGTGCCCCCGTTCTTCGGCGTCGTACCTGCCACCACTGAACCAGGGAATACCAAAATAAAATATGAGCTATCACATACACAGGATACCCCGCCCTATTGGACAAGATGGGCGGTATCTTTGTATCTGGATAGCGGAACTTCGGGTCAACTTGGCTCGAAGTTGTTTTTTAGAGGAAAGAAGGAAATGCACATGGCAACTCCCCGCCTTATCACCCGTCACACTGGAAGCGGCAAGTGTCAATACACTTGCTCTGCTTGCCGGTTAGTGAAAATCTTTTTCTACTGCTTTTGCAATAGCTTAAATTCGTTTCTATAAAAGTCAATCAAGCCGTCCCGCTTCATCCATGCAAGCTCTCTGGATAAAGCACTTCGATCTACATCTAAATAATCGGCCATCGCTTCTCTATCAAAAGGAATAGTAAAAGCTTCTGTTCCAGTTTCACGCATAACCCTTGTTAAATAAGTTAAGACCTTATCCCGAATAGTAGGCATAATCAGACAATCATTTCGGTCATGCAGTTCTAACGCTCGTTCTGCAATACTATCAAAAAGATTGCCAAGTAATTGTTCGTGCACCATACATAACTTCGTACAACGGCTCAATATGCTTTTGATAGGAATAAACAGAACCTCAAGCGGTTCTATTGCCTGTACTGACATAGGGCATCTTCTTCCACGGCTAGCCGCTGTTAAAACTGCGGTATATCCACCCGGATGATGGAGGGATACAATAATTTGTTTTCCTGTGACACTCAATTTCGTACTTTGAGCGCTGCCCTGCAATATGATGCCGACATCATCAACTAAATCGCCTTCACGGACAACCATCTCGTCTTTTGCATATTCTTTCCGTGTGGCTGACAGACATTTAAGCATTTGGGGAATATCATTTGGGGAAATCCCCGAAAATAAACGTGATTGACATAGGGAATCTAAGTTGTTCATGAGAGGATCCTCGTTGCACGTGCAACATACTTTTTCTTTTTACTATCCTATATTAATCATAAATACACAAGAAGTTTAGTCACCTTTTCTAACGTCAGAATGGAGGAAACACAATGCAAGGGAAAGAGAATTCAATAAAAGCGAGAAATCGACTATTAGCCTCAAAGGTTATTAAAAATCTGCAAAGCAGAAAGTTTGAGGCTTATTACTGTGATAACGCCAAAGAAGCTGTAGAAAAGGCACTATCATTTATTCCGGAACATTCTTCGGTATCATGGGTGGGTCAGTCACGCTTGAGGAAATCGGGCTTCTTAATCGAGTACGTCAAGGCAGCTATATAATCACTGATCGTGATAAAGCGCAAACAATGGAGGAACGTTATGACCTCATGCGCCAATCTCTTTTGTGCGACACCTATTTAACGAGCTTTAACGCCGTTAGCGAAGATGGCATATTGGTCAATATCGACAGTGTGGGCAATCGAACGGCGGCGATTACCTTTGGACCGAAAAGTGTTATTGCTGTCGTTGGGATGAATAAGGTTTGCAAGACCGCTGATGACGCAGTTATAAGAGCCAGAACATATGCGGCCCCCATTAATGCATACCGCTGTTCGTGCTCGTCCAGCCCGTTTTTACATTCGCCGCAAAAAACGCCCTGTCTGATCAACGGTGCTTGTGGAGATTGTAAAACAGATGATTGTATCTGTTCTTACATCGTCCAAACAAGAATGTGTAAAACAGCGGGGAGAATAAAGGTTATCCTCGTTGGTGAATCTTTGGGATTTTGATTTGAAGGTGTTGAACCGCCTTGCCTATCCCATAACTACACGGACGCAGGGAGCTTGATTGAAAATCCGTTTGTGCAGATGAATGTACGGTTTATCAGCTTGACAGAGGATTGACAGCTACTTGAACCCGGACAGCATTTCCAATCTCATTGTGCCGATTGCGGCAAGGCTATGAGTCGCAGTCAGGTAAAAGGCACTGTGTACTACTTTTGCCGCACCTACAAAAACCAGTCAAAATCGGCTTGCACCGAACATTCCATTAAGCATAATCGACTGGGAGCGGCGGTATTGTTATGCCATTCAACAACAGGTATATCTTGCGGTACACTATGCTAACTTTTTAGAATAAATCAGATCCGCACCGCTTCAAAAAAGCCAGTCCACTCGGATTGAAGCCTTAATAGAGCAAAAGAAAAGAAACACTCCAAAATCATGCGTTACAAGCGATCCATTTATCAGGATTGGAAAGACGGAGAAATCACTCACAGTGATTACCGTCACATGATTAAAGATTACGAACGGCAAATAGCCGCTTTGGGCGAAGTTTTGAAAAACCTCCACGCAGAGCGTGAGGAACTGCAAAATGGCATTACCGATGAAAGCTCTTGCTTAGTAGTTTTTTAGAAGTTTGAAACTATCGACAAGCTGACAAGAGAGGTTTTGATTGAGCTTGTAGACCATATCAAGGTACATGAGAATGGCAACCTCAGTGTAAAGTTTAAGGTTGCCGACCAGCTACGCCGAGCAATGGAATACATTGAAATCACTACCCAATCCGAAGCGGTTTAATAGGCCGCTAATAAAAAGGCAGTTTGTTTTCCTAATAAAACTGAGTCAACCGGGCCTGAAGGTTCGACGGACCGGCGAAAATTCTAACGGAAGCCATAGCGGCTATTTCGTCCTTTCAGGGCAAAACGGAATTCTAACGGACGCAGTAGCCGCTATTTTGGTAAAAGGAGATCAGTTTGACAAGGAAATCCGTAAATAGGCGCTACTATTTCCGTTAGAATCGGGAAGGAGCCTCTTTTGGCGAAATAGCGGCTATTATGTCCGTTAGAGCAAAAGAACGCCGCATCTACCCTACTTAAAAACCGGTTATTCTGAAAGAGACGAGGGCAGGGAGCGAAAACGGCGGTTCAAGACAAGGCAAGCCCGATTAAGGCCACGCCACACCTCGCCCGGCACCTAATCCTACACCTAGCCCTCATCTAGCTCTACACCTAACCCTCACCTAACTCTATACCTAGCCCTACACCTAGCTCTACACCTAGCCCTACACAGCTCTACACCTAGCCCTCACCTAGCTCTACACCTAACCCCACCCCTATGCCTTCGGGCAAAAAAGCCGCCTCCCGGCCCGATAGCCGGAAGGCGGCGCTCGCCCTTTTAGCGGGCGGCCAGGTCTGCGACCTGCTCCGCTGTAAGGGCGCCTTTGTAGACATGCAGCTCATCGAGCATGCCTTGGAATGGCGGGTCCCACCAGTTCACGCCCAGGGCGAAGGTGCCCTGATCGTCCGTGAATATATCGGGGAATCCCGTTCCCGTAAATTTCGCCTCGCCATTCACGTAGACCGTCACTTTGCCCCGATTTACGGTAAAAGCCAGGTGGGTCCACGCACGCAGCGGCGTGCTCCCCCCGGTGACGGCGTCGTACCAGGCCGATCCGGACCAGAGCTTGGAGGATGTGCCTGCGCCTGCGCCTTCCCCTTCGCCTACGCTCCCTCCGTCGGCGGCCTCCGGACCGGCCGGAAGCAGGCTGATCCAGCTGTTGTTGGTCTGCGCGCCGAAAAAGGCCGGTGTGTAAGTCGTCAGCCGTTCGGCGTACACCCACATCGTCACCGAGTAGTTTGGACTGGAGATCAGTCCTTTCGGCAGAAGGACGCCCGATTTCCCGTCAAACACGGCCGCCTTCCCGTTAACACCGTCGGCAAAGCCGATCACGCCGCCTTTGGAAACGTCGTCGATTTTCTCGCCAACGACCGTCCCGGCGCCCGCGCTGCCGGCCACATCCGCCAAGTTCCCCTCAAAGGAGAACTTCGCCGTCAGTTCGGCCGGCGGCTCCACTCCGTCCGGGCGGGCACCCGCCAGCTTGGCGACAACCGCGTCCGTGATCGGGACGTTGTAGACGCGCACTTCATCCATCCGGCCTTGGAACGGCGCATCCCACCAATTGACGCCCAAGCCGAAAGACTCCTGGCCGGTTTTAAAGACATCGGGGAATCCCGTCCCCGAGTATTTCAACACGCCGTCGACATAGACCTTAACCATATCCCCGTCGACGGTAAAGGCGATGTGCGTCCATTGGTTGGCGCGGATTCGCGACCCTGTCGTGCCGTCGTACCACGCTTCGCCGGACCACAGCATCGTGTTGTTGTCCCAGGCCTGCGGAACGAGACTGATCCAGCTTCGGTTCGTGCCGCCGAAGAAGGTTGTCGTGTTGGCCGTATGTTTTTCCGGATTCAACCACAGCGAAACCGAGTATTTGTTCCCTCGGATTAATCCGTCCGGCAGCCGGACGCCGGAAGCCCCGTCGAACACGGCCGCTTTGCCGTGCACGCCCTCGCCGAAGGTGATGTTTCCGCCTGAGGATTTATCGATCCGGTCCCCCGTGACGACCCCAACGCCAAACCGGCCGGACGAATCCTCCAGATTTTCCTCGAACCCATAGTGCGCCACCAACCCGGCTGCGATGTCCACCGGGACGACAACGATGGAAAAGGTTTTGGCGGCGGAAGCGTTCCCTTTGGTTATCGTCGCTGTCAAAGTAGCCGTCCGGTTTGGTTCTCCCGGCTCCGGCGGAGAAATCACCCCTTGATCGGTGATGACGCCGGGGTCCGAGGACTTCCACGAAATAACCGTCCCCCGGGCTCCGCGCGCCGGCAGCGCCAGATTTGCCATCACCCGCCCCGTATCGCCAAGGGTCAAGGCTTGGCGGACGTCCGCCACGAGGCTCTCGTCGCTTTTATCCGGCTGCCGGATACCCCAAACCGTTTCCCCCGCCGCCGAGCTGGCGGTGAAGGTCATCGTTTCCGCTCCCCGCGTCTCATCCCACTGACGGACGAACACCCCGTCATAAGTTACCCCGTTCAGCGTGAGGGACGCCCGGTAGCCGTCGCTTAAGCTCCAGGTGCCCGTCACGTCGCCCGCCACCGTCCGGTCCTCCTTCAGCCGGATCGCTACGGACTTCGTAATCCCGCCGGAGTAAGCCAAACCGTGATTGACGAACTTGTAATCCCCCGTTATATCCCGGGCGCTGACCGGCTGAACCGTCTCCCCGGTATAGCGCGCAGGCGCCGTAACCAGCCAACCGTCCTTGTTCAAAAAGAGCTGATGCACCCGGACTTCATGAGCTTCGCCTTTTTGCGGAAAGCGGGTATGGAAGATCAGGAATCGCTTGCCCGTCGCCTCGTCAAAATACAGCGAATTGTGCCCCGGGGACACGTAACCGTAACCCTGGCCCGAGCCCGGATCGCCGATCTCCCGTTCGAACAGGAAATTGCCGATCATCTTGGTGCCATAAGCGGTATTGGCCGTCGATCGGTCCGGCAGCACCGCTCCTTTTCCTTCGGCATCCACATAAGGCCCCTCCGGTGCAAGCGCCCGGAACAGTCTCATGTTGTAGCCGCCGTTGGCCGCCAAGCCGCCGTAAGTCACGGTCAGATAATAATACCCGGTCTCCTCGTCGTAAAGGATGAACGGACCCTCGCCGGACTTCGTATACCCGCCGGCAATATGCGTGCCGAAGTAACGGTCGATCATCCGGCCGTCCGCCGTTCGGCCGTCCTGTCCCGGATATTTGACCCGCCCTGTCGCCGGGTCGAGCTCCAGGACGAAAATCCCGCCGGACCAGGAGCCGTAAGTCATCCACAGCTTGCCGTCCTTGTCGTAGAACAGCGTCGGATCGATCGCGTTAGGATAGGAAGCGTTGTTGTAGGAACCGTTGCTGTTGAACCAGTCGGTTTTGACGCCCGGCAAATCGCCTTTTTCAATCAGAGGCTTGATATTGGTGTTATCCCATTTTTTATTGACAGCGCTGTTGTTGTCGTAGGCTTCATCCCGCGTGAATCCGGTGTAAATGACCGTGTCCACGTAACGGTAAGGGCCCTCGATCTTCTTGGACACCGCATAACCGATCGCGGACCGGATGTAGGTGGACGAGGCGCTGTAGTACATCATGTAGGCTCCGGTAGTGCCGTCTTCATTTTTGTAATCTTTATTCCAGAACACATCCGGCGCCCAGACGGCAAACCCGCCCTTGCTGTCCGCGTCGTCCTCCCCGGCCCAGGCGAACGAGGCCGCCAGATTGGCGGACAGGTCGCCGTACAGCACGTTCCCCGGCGTGTCGTACCCGTTCGTAAATCGCGTCCAGTGCATCAGGTCCGTCGATTTTGCCGCTTCGATGTGCGAACCGAATACATAATAAGCGCCGCCGTCCTTGATGATCGAAGGATCATGCACGGACACATCGGTGAAGGACGGGAGGCCGGTCCCCGGTGACGGATTCGGAACCGGCGCCGGCCCGCCGCCTCCAGGCGAGGAAGAACCGCCGGAACCGGAGGTTCCCGAGCCAGAGCCGGAGCCCGGGCTCGTGCCCGCGCCTCCGGACGCCGCACCCTGTCCCTGCTCTTGCGCTTGCCCTTGTTCCTGACGGACCAACCGGCTGTCGGCGGAAACGATCTTTCCTTTCCCGGTGACAGGAATGGTTTGGCCGCCTCGAATGTCGACGCTCTCGATAACGCTGTCCTCTTCGATATGAATCGATACGGCACCGGATACGGCGGTGACCCGCTTCACCGATGTCGCGCCCCGGGCGTCGAGCTGGATACGGCCTCCTCCTTGTTTATCCATAACGATTTCCGCCACATCCGAGTCGATCAGCGAGAGCGTGTCCTTCCCTCCGCCCCATACGAACACCTTGCCGCCGATCTTTACGTTTCGCAGCACAACCTCCCCGCCGCCCATCGCTTCGGAAAGATAAAGGTTGCCGGGAATCACCGCATCCTTCAAGGTCACCCCTCCGCGTTGAATGATCCTATTCCGCGCAGAATCTCCGCCGTACGTTCCGGGCGCAAGCAGCACTTTGCCGGAGAGGCGGTTCAGCAGGGCGACCGCCTCGGCGCGGGTAACGGGCCGGGCCGGGTTAAAGGCGCCGTCCGCCGACCCTTTTACATAACCGCCGCTCCACAAGGCGGCCGCCGCCGGCCGGCTCCATTCCGGCATGGACGCCAGGTCCCGAAGCCCGGGGGTAACGCCGTCCGCAGCCGGCTCCAGGCGGAACGCCCGGAACAGCATCACCGCCGCTTCCTGCCGGGTGACGAAATCCGCGGGGCGAACGGTCCCATTGTCAAAACCGTTCATATACCCCGCCGCAACCGCCTTCCCGATTTCCGGATAGGCGGCGTCTTCGGGTTTTAGATCGGTAAAGGCCGCGCCGCCGATCTCGGCAAAACCCAGCACCCGATTGACGAGCGCCGCAAACTCCGCTCGCGAGATCGGCCGATCGGGCCGGTACGTGCCGTCGCCATAACCGCGGATCCAGCCGTTTTGAATCCAGGAGGACCATTCCTTCTCCGCCCAGTGTCCCTGTAAATCGGAGCCCGATTTCGCCGCGGCCGCGTAACCGAAACCCAACATATTCGACGGCCACAACAGCGTCCAAACCAGCGCTGCGACCAGAAACTTGCCGAACCTTCCCTTCACGGACATCTCTCCTTATTACCGATTCTTTTGAACCCTTGCTATGCTCCAAACTACTCCACAGTTAACGTCACTACGGACATCGGCGGAAGCTTGAGCTGCAGACGATCGGCCTGTATGGTCACGTCCGAGAAGTCCACCGGTTTCACGGCATCGGGGCGCTCGAAGGTGTTGTGGGCATTCATCGATGCCGCGGTCAGCAGGGTGCCCGATACCTTGGCCTCGCTAGACCGAGCGCCGCCGCGCAGCTCCAGGCTCAGTTCCGCGCCGTTTTGGTGGTCGATGTTGCACAAGCTGATATGCACCTTCCCGCTGTCATTCCTTGAAGCGGATACCGTGACTTGCGGCAACTTCTCCCCGTTGTACTCGTAGCTGCCGAAGGAGGAATCGACCGCCAGCCGCTCCGCGTCCTGATGCACCTTGTACATGTCGAAGACGTGGTACGTCGGAGTCAGGATCATCTTTTCGCCTTCCGTCAAAATCATCGCCTGCAGTACGTTCACGGTTTGCGCAATGTTCGTCATATGCACGCGGTCGCAATGGTTGTGGAAAATATTAAAGTGAAGACCGGCGACCAAAGCGTCGCGAATCGTGTTTTGCTGATACAGGAAGCCCGGATTCGTGCCCGGTTCCACGTCAAACCAGGTGCCCCATTCATCGATGATCAGGCCGACCCGCTTGTCGGGGTCGTATTTGTCCATAATCGTGCTGTGCTTCGTAATCAGCTCATCCATATGAAGCGCTTTCTTCATCGTGATGAACCACTCGTCCTCCGGAAAATCAAGCGCCGATCCTTTACCCAGCCAGAAGTCGCCCGGAATCGTATAGTAGTGCAGGCTCAAGCCGTCCATCAGCCAGCCGGCATGTTTCATCAGCACTTCCGTCCAGTTGTAGTCGTCCACATTGGCTCCGCCCGCGATTTTGTAAAGTTTGTTATCGCCGTAGTTGCGCACGTAAGTCTGGTAACGCCGATACAGATCGGCGTAGTACTCCGGCCGCATATTCCCGCCGCAGCCCCAGTTCTCGTTGCCGACGCCGAAATACTTCAGCTTCCAAGGCTGCTCACTGCCGTTTTGGGCGCGCCAGGCCGCCATCGGGGACTCCCCGTCGAACGTCATGTACTCCACCCACTCGGACATCTCTTGAACGGTACCGCTGCCTACGTTGCCGCAAATATACGGTTCGCACTCCAGCAGCTCGCAGAGCAGCATGAACTCGTGAGTGCCGAAATGGTTATTTTCCACCACGCCGCCCCAATGCGTATTGACCATCCGCTTCCGTCCCTCGCGCGGACCGACGCCGTCCTTCCAATGATATTCGTCGGCAAAACAGCCGCCCGGCCAGCGCAGTACCGGTACTTTGATCCGCTTCAACGCTTCGAGCACGTCGTTGCGAATGCCCTGCGTATTCGGTATGAGGGAGTCCTCTCCGACCCAAATCCCCTCATAGATGCATCTGCCCAAATGCTCCGCAAAATGGCCGTAGATGTTCCTGTTGATTTTCCCCTTCACGATATCGGTATTGATAATGACTTGGTTCGCCAAATCCACTCGCCTCCATGTCTTTTGTCTTTGTCTTCTTGGTCTTGGGTTGTTTCCCGTGCTTCCCTAATTCGAGAGTTTCCAAAGCTCAGCCTTTGAGCCCGGAATTCAGATTGATCGATTGAAGGAAATGCTTTTGCGCAAACAAAAACAGAACCAGCGTAGGAATGATCGCCAATATAGCCGACCCCACCAGTTGCCCGATCATCCGGTAGTTGCCGTAAATGTCCTGCAGGAGCAGCAATCCGGCCGTCACCGGCATTTTGTCGACATCGGTGTATACGATGACCGGCCAGAGGAAATCGTTCCATGAGCCGATAAAAGAGAACAGTCCGCACACGATCAGCACCGGCTTGATAAGCGGCAGAATGACAGAGTAGTAAATCCGGAAATCGCTGGCGCCGTCCACGCGGGCCGATTCGTCCAGCTCGGTCGGAATCCCCTTGAGGAACTGTCTGACGAGGAAGATGTTCCCCATGCCGGCCAGCCCCGGAATAATCATCGCCCAGGCGGTGTTGACCCAGCCCAGCGCATCGATGATTTTGTAGGAAGGAATCAGGTTGACGACTCCCGGAAAAAAGGAGATGCCGAGCAGCGTAAAAAACAGCGTATCCCTGCCCTTAAAGTTGATGCGCGTGTACCCGTAGCCGGTCAACGAAATGACGACAACCACCAGGAAGGTATGGGTGATCGCGATGAACAGCGAGTTAAACAGCCAGCGCAGAATCGGCGCGGTTGAAGTGTTTTCCAGAATCGCCTTGTAGTTCTCGAAGTTCCAGCTCTCCGGCAGCAGCCGGAACCCGCTGGAGACGACTTCGGCTTCCGTCCGGAAGGACGTAGTAATCCCGAACAGCACCGGGATAATCCAGATCAAGCAAAGCACGATTAAAAACAAATAGGCCAAATATTTGGATAGATTGATTTTTTTCAGCATGATGCCTCACCCACCTCTCCTTTAGGAAGCATTCCGGTTCATCACATAGTACTGCATGGCGGAAATGACCAGGATCACCAGACCCAGCAGCACCGCCATCGCGGACGCCATCCCGGCGATAGACTCCCCGTGGCCGAACGCCAACTGGCGGATATACATCATCAGAACGTGCGTGCTCTGCTGCGGGCCGCCTTTGGTCATCATCAACGGCTGGCCGAAAACGTTAAAGGCCCCGCCCGTCGTCATCACGAAGGTATAGATGAGCGGAAAACGGATCGACGGCAGCGTAATGCTGGTAAATTTCCGGATGGAGCCGGCCCCGTCCATTTCCGCCGCTTCATAAAGGTCCTTCGCCACGCCGTTGATGGAGGCGCGGTAAATGATCATGTTGCCGCCGACACCGCCCCAAACCGTGATCACGATAATGATGATCCAGGCGTAAGGCTGATTCGCCGGCCACGGAATTTGCGAACCGAACACGTTGCCGGTGATTCCGAGCTGCTTGTTGAAGATCAACAGCCAGATCAGCGCCGCCGCGGAGATCGAAATCAGTCCGGGAATGTAGAGAATGGACTGCATGAGCCCCTTCATTTTGACCTTCTTATGCTCCAGCGCCACCGCGACCATCAGCGGGATCACGATAAGAATCGGAACGCTGAGACCCACGAAGATCAAGGTGTTCTTCATTCCGTTCATAAATTGAGCGTTAAAGGTGGAAGTGCTGTCGAACAATATCGTTTTATAGTTTTCAAAACCTACCCAGACCGGGTCCCCGAGCAAATTCCACTTCGTGAACGAAGCGTAAATCCCGTAAATCGTCGGCACCAAAATAAAGACGATAAACAAGATCAGATGGGGACCAATAAAGAAGTAAGGTGTAAAAGATCTCTTTTTCATTATTGTCCCGCCGCCTTGTTGTTCTCGGCGATTTTGTCTTCGACAAACTTCTGCATGGTGGCCAAAGTTTCATCGAGGTCCACGTTGCCGCGGACGATATCCGCGCAATACGTGTCTACCGCTTCGGCAATGTACGGATAATGCTCATACGTATAGATGTAAAGGGATTCAATTTCCTTTTCGTCGGAAGTAAAGAAGGATTGGATGTAGTTTTTGTATTCCGGGCTTTCGATGACCTGCTTACTGGCGACGATCTGCCCGGCCTTCGCCCATTCCATGGAATTCTGACGGATGAACTCCAGGAAGGCGCCGATGCCCTGCTCCTTCTCATCCGTGCGCTTCTCGTTGGTCAGCATGGCGAACAGGTGCGAGGAAGCCCGGTTCGTGAATTTGTCGGGCGTCGGCGAGTAAATGTTGGTCACGCCGAAGTTAAGCCCTTCCACTTTGGCGTGTGCGGTGGAACTCCAGGTCCCGTCCGTGGAGAAAAGCACGTGCCCGCCTTGGAACATCAGGTACCCGTCCTCGCCGAACGGAGTCATCAAACCCGCATCGGCGATTTTTTTCACGCTCTCAAACGCCTTTTTCATCACTTCGGTGTTGACGGCCGGCTTGCCGTCCTGCTGGATGTCGCCGCCCAGGTTCTGCACCTGAGCCAAGATGACCCAGCCGAGGAGCGCGTCGTTGACGACATAATCCCCCTCGTCCAGCTTGCCTTGGAGGGACAGCATCTCATCGATCGTGACTACGTTATCGTCCAGGAAAGATTCGGCGTTATATTTCTTCAGCAGGTCCTTGTTGTAATACATCACGTTGCTGTGAATATCCAGGGGAACCGTATACTGCGTGCCGCTGATCGTGCCGGTCGACCAGGCCTGGGGCAAATAGTTGTCCTGCTTGAGTTCCGGCTGGGCGGACAGCACCCCGGTCAACGGTTCAAGCACGCCTTGCTTCACGAACCCCGGCACGCGGTCGGCGTGAATGATGGCCAGGTCGGGTACCCCTTTGCCGGAATTGATGACTGTGGAAATTTTGGTGTACATATCCGAGGTAATGACGTGCTTCACTTTAAATTCCGGATTGGTCGCGTTGTATTCCTTGACGATTTGGTCCATGTAAGCCCCGTCGTCCCCGGTCAACGGCGTCCAGAAGACGATGGTGTTTTTGTCCGATCCGCTTCCGCAGGCCGAAAGTAAAGCGCTGAATATAGCTGTCAGCAAAATTAAAGAAATGGTTTTTCTTTTCAATTTGTTCTCCTCCTCGATTTCTTTCTACATGCATAAGTCCCGGTTACCACGCTGCAGTTCCCAGATGCCGTTGCCCCCACTAGTCCTTTAGATGTACGTACATGTTTAGACGATTATGGAACCCCCTCTCGCTGGATAACCAGCTATAGCAAGCTAAAAGCTGTTTTATCCTTAACTAAAAGAGAACTTATTAGCGATGTATTTGTTGTAAGCGCATTCTATGTAACAAATATTAATTTACATGTTCGTACATGTCAATCGTATTCATCATTTTTGTACGTACATATTTTTATGTGTATTTTTCTGCTTCTTATTTATTCATAGTAAATTCGCGTCCGATTTGATACGATAGTTTTGTTTACAGATTGGGCAGCTTAGTGTTATAGGCTAATCATATAGATCGAAGTGGTGATACCGTGTCGGTGCAAAAAACAAAATACAGTATGGTCAAGGAACAAATTACGGAATGGATTCGGGACGGCAAGGTGAAGCCCGGAGATAAGATATATTCGGAGAAGGAGCTCTCCGGCATGTTCGGGGTCAGCCGTCACACCGTCAGGCAGGCGATCGGGGCTCTGGTGCATGAAGGCTTGCTTTACAGGGAGCAAGGGGCGGGGACGTTTTGTTCCGCAAGCCCGAATTTATCGGTCAACGAATCGCATGCGGGTGCAAGTTTGGGGCCAGGTTTGAGTGCAGGTTTGAGTGCAGGTGTAGGTGCGGGGCCTTCCGGCTTCTCTCCCGCTAACGTCAATCGGAAGAACATCGGCGTCATAACGACCTACATCTCCGATTATATTTTTCCCTCGATTATCAAAGGCATCGAATCTTATTTGACCGCCGAAGGCTATTCTCTCACCTTGGCTTGTACGGACAACGATGTGGAGAAGGAGAAACAATGCCTGCAGGCGATGCTGGACCGCGGGATCGACGGGCTGATCGTAGAGCCGACGCGAAGCAGTAATTACAATCCGAATATCAATTACTATTTGACGCTCGAGCAGAAACAGATCCCCTATCTGATGATCAACCAATTTTACTCGCAGTTGATGCCCCCCCATCTAATCGTGAATGATGATCTCGGCGGCTTTATGGCCACGGACCATTTGATCCGGCTCGGCCATGAACGTATCGTCGGGCTGTTCAAAACGGATGACCTGCAGGGGGTCAACCGGATGAAGGGATTCATTCGCGCCTTTCGCGAGAACCAGGTCACCTTTTTTCCGGAAATGGTTCTGACGTATACGACCGAGGAACAAAGCAGTGCGGTGATTCGGCGCCTGGAGCCCTTCTTTAACGGAACTTCGCCCCTTCCCACCGCTATCGTCTGCTACAATGATCAATTGGCCTTGGCCGTGCTGGACCTGTTGAGGAGACAAGGCCTTCGGGTACCGGATGAGGTTTCGATCGTCGGATTCGACGATTCCCCTCTGGCGGAAGCATCCGAGGTAAAGCTGACCTCGGTGACCCATCCCAAAATGGAAATGGGCACGGATGCGGCCAAATGGATCGTCGCCGCGGTCGAGGGCAGAGAACAGCCGCCCCAGTCCGTCGTATACGAGCCCAGATTGGTCATCCGCAGTTCCACTGCGCCGGTAAAGGGAAGCGAACGCGAAGGATGAAGCGGCCGGCCGGTCTTCTTGTCCCTCGGCCTGCCCCTAAGGTATATTGTTGATGTTGATAGATTAGAGAAACGAAAGAGGATACCCAATGGCAACGATTCACGATGTGGCCGCCAAGGCCGGCGTCTCCGTCACTACGGTATCCCGGGTGCTGAACAACCGGGGATACATCAGCGAAACGACGCGAAAAAAAGTATACGATTCCATGGATGCGCTCGGGTATCAGCCGAACGAGATCGCCCGGTCCCTGCTTCGCAAGCAGTCCAATATTCTGGGTGTGATCGTCCCCAGCGTTTCTCACCCCTTCTTCAGCGAACTGACGGACCGGGTGGAGTATTACGCCTATCAGAAAGGGTACAAAGTGCTGTTATGCAACTCCCAACGCGATCCCATCAAGGAAAGGGATTATATCGAAATGTTGAAGCGCAACCGGGTGGACGGGATTTTTATGGGGAGCCATACTTTGGAAGTGGAGGAATACCAAAGCCTGCGCTCGCCGATTCTGACCTTTGACCGGAAGATCGGGGAGGAGATTCCGTTTATCAGCTCGGACAACTACGAAGGCGGCCGCCTGGCCACCGAACGCCTCATCGCGCTCGGCTGCCGCAAAATCGCGCATATTTGCGGGAACTTGCAGCTGGATTTGCTGGCCAACCGGAGAACGAGCGCTTTTCTTGACGTGGTCCGCCAGCACGGTACCGAGCATCTGATCATTCAAACGGACATGAACGTGTTCGATCAGGCCAAGTACGAAGAGCTGCTGAGCCAGCTGTTGAAGGAGCACGCGGATATCGACGGCATATTCGCCACAAGCGACATTATCGCCGCCTTCGCCATCAAGGAGTGCAAGCGAGTCGGCAAAAAGGTCCCCGAAGAAGTCAAAATCATCGGCTATGACGACGTGAGCGCAGCCCGCTGGGTAACGCCCGAATTGACTTCCATACGCCAGCCCGTTGACGAAATGGGTAAACTGGCCGTAGATTTGCTGTGCAGACAGGTGGAAGGGGAAAACGTCGATTTTGCCAATATCTTGCCAGTAGAACTTATTGTGCGGGATTCCGCGTAAAATGCTCTAACTAATTGCAGTAACTATACTATTTTCCGAGTGTATCGTGCCCAGGGGACGCCACACTTACGCGGAGCGCACAAGCCCGAGGCTTGCGGGGCTTTTTAACGCGAAGCCCGGAGATCTGGCGGGCACTTCAACGGTAGCCCGTGGCTATGCCGGGCATTCCAACGATAGCCCGAAGTTCTGACGGGCATTCTAACGGTAGCCCGGAGATCTGCTCGGGGATCTCAACGGAAGCCCGAGAATCTGCTCGGGGCATTTCAACGGAAGCCCGAAGTTCTGCTCGGGCACTCCAACGAGAACTCGAAGTTCTCCCGGGCATTCTAACGGAAGCCATAGCCGCTATTTCGTCCTTTAGGCATGTTTTGAAATTCTAACGGACGCAGTAGCGGCTATTTTGGCAAAATGAGGTCATTTGGACGCGATATTACCACAATAGGCGCTACTATTTCCGTTAGAATTTCGCAAAAGGGAAAATTCGCGAAATAGCAGCTATTATTTCCGTTAGATTTCCGTAAGCGTAGCTTTCGCGACATAGCGGCTATAATGGCCGTTATTGTTCCCCGGGGAGCACCGCACTTAACGCCGAGCGCATAAGGCCGAAGCCTGATGGGCATTTCGACGAAAATGCTAAGCTCTGCCGGACACTTCAACGGAAGTTCGAAGTTCGCCGGGCACTTCAACGGAAGCCCGAAGCTCTGCACGGGCACTTCAACGGAAGCCCGAAGATCAGCCAGGTATTCTACAGGAGCCTGAAGCTCACTCAGGTACTCCAACAAAAACCCGAAGATCACCCGGGAATCTAACGGAAGCCATAGCCGCTATTTCGTCCTTTAGGCATGTTTTAAAATTCTAACGGACGCAGTAGCGGCTATTTTGGCAAAATGAGGTCATTTGGACGCGATATTACCACAATAGGCGCTACTATTTCCGTTAGAATTTCGCGAAAGGGAAAATTCGCAAAATAGCAGCTATTATTTCCGTTAGATTTCCGCAAGCGTAGCTTTCGCGACATAGCGCCTATGGTGGCCGCGGCCAGGGCCATAAACGACCGCTTAATCCGCTCGGTAAGTTGAGTTCGATTTGTTACGGGAGCAAACCCGTCTTGAGGCAGCCCTTAATTTTTTACGCGATTTTTATGTCAAACGATTGACATATGTTAAACGTTTGACATACAATGATCTCGTAAATGATGCAAGCGATTACATTTAACAGGGGGAAACAAAGATGAAACGAGTATCCTGGATGAACATGACGGTCATGATCGCAATTTTGACGCTCCTCGTCTCGGCTTGCGGAGGCGGCAATCAGGCCGGCTCCAAAAACGCCGAAGGCGCCGGTTCCTCGGCCGGGGGCTCGGGCGGCAAGGTAAAAATCTCCTTGCTGAACTCCAAGGGAGAAATTCAAACCCAACTTGAGGCGGCGGCCAAAACGTTTGAAGCCGACCATCCCGGCATTACTCTCGAGATTATGGCGGCTCCGGCGGGAACCTCGCCTTTCGAACGCGCCTCGACCATGTACGCGTCGGGAAACCCGCCGACCATGATCATGCTGGATACGGGGGATGTCGAGAAATTCAAGGACCGGATCCTCGACTTGAGCGGTGAGAAATGGAACGCCGACATCGTGGAAAACGCGACGAGCCTGACAACGTTCGACGGCAAAAACCTCGCCTTTCCTCTGGCCATCGAAGGCTATGGTTTCATTTACAATAAGCCGGTACTCGATCAAGCGGTCGGCGGCCAATTTGATCCAAGTACGATAAAGACCAGAAGCGACTTGGAAAACCTGTTCAAACAAATCGAAGCTTCCGGAAAGAAAGCGCTGATTGTTTCGCCGATGGACTGGTCGCTCGGGGCTCACTTCCTGCCTCTGGCCTACGCTACCCAGAACAAGGATATGGCGGAAGTCAACAAATTTATCGATTCGTTGAAAGCGGGGCAAACGACCCTCGCCGACAACAAAGCTCTCAACGGACTGCTCGATACATTCGATCTGATGAAAGAGTACAACATCGATAAGAAATCCCCGCTCTCCGGCGTCTATGAGCGCGGTGCCGAGCTTCTCGGCAAGGGCGAAGTCGGCATCTGGTTCCAGGGCAACTGGGCATGGCCGCAGATTAAATCCTTTGATACGGCGAACGGCGAATACGGGTTTATTCCTGTACCGATCAGCGATACTCCCGACGATTTCGGAAACCGGGAAATCTCCCTGGCCACGTCCAAGCGGATTGTTGTAGACAAGGAAAAGAGCACGCCCGAACAGCAAGAAGCGGCTAAAGCCTTTTTGAACTGGTTGGTGTATGAGGAAAAAGGACAGGACTTCCTCGTGAATCAGACCAATATTATTCCTGCCTTCAAGAGCATCACCCTGCCGGCCGCCGATCCGCTCGGCCGCTCCATTCAGGAGTACATGGCGAAGGGTCAATTCCAGGAATCGATGAGCGTTCTGCCCGCCGACCACTGGGCCAAACTCGGCGCTTCCATGCAGAAATATTTGAGCGGCGCCGGAGACCGCGGCACCTTGATTCAGGAAATCGAAGAATATTGGAAAACCGTAAAGTAAACGAAGCTAAATCACAGCAAGGTCAAGCAAGTACAGCAAGCACAGCAATACAGCAAGTACAACAAGTTAAGCAGCAACGCAAGTTAAACAACGAAAGCAAGCAAAGCTACAAAAATCGGCTCATCCGCACGCAATTCATCAGCTAACAGAGAAAGGGCAAGCCTGGTCTTGTCCCTCTCTGTTCTTCCATCTACACGACTTAACGGAAAAGAGGAATCAGTATGATTAAGGAGAAGGAATGGTGGCCCCGGCTGCAGAACCGGCTGTTGTTTACCGGTCCTACCTTGTTTGCTTTTATCACGGTGATGATCGTCCCGTTCCTTTACGGCATCTATTTGACCATGACGAACTGGGATGGCATCGCGACCTCGCATACGCTGGTTTGGTTTGATAACTATACCAAGGTTTTTCAGGATAAAGTATTCTGGCAATCCTTCGGTTTAACGCTTAAATATGTATTTTTCACCGTCGTGCTGGTCAATGCCGTGGCCTTTTTGCTGGCGCTCGGGCTGTCCCGCGGCTTAAAGGGCCAAAACCTGTTCCGGGCCGGCTTCTTTCTGCCCAACCTCGTAGGCGGCATCGTGCTCGGGTTAATCTGGCAGTTTATCTTCTCGAATGTTTTTGTGTTCCTTGGCGAAAAAGCGAACATCCCTCTGTTCAGCTACTCCTGGCTGGCGGACCCGGAGAAAGCGTTCTGGGCTCTGGTTGTCGTTACAGTATGGCAGTACGCGGGGTATATGATGGTGATCTATATCGCCGGACTTATGAGCGTACCTCATGATGTGCTGGAAGCGGCCAGCATTGACGGAGCCAACCGCTGGACCAAACTGCGCCGCATGATTTTGCCGCTGATGGTCCCTTCGTTTATCGTGTGTATTTTTTTGACGCTGCAACGCGGCTTTATGGTCTACGATGTGAACCTTTCATTAACCAAAGGCGGGCCTTTCAAAAGCACGGAAATGGTTTCCATGCATGTTTACGAAAAGGCTTTCCTGTCCCGGGATTACGGGCTCGGTCAGGCTGAGGCGCTCGTGCTGTTTCTTCTGGTGGCGGCGATTACATTGCTTCAAGTCTACTTCGGCAAAAAGATGGAGGTGGAAGCCTGATGCGCAGCTCCAAATCTTCAACCTGGTTAAGAACCGCCGGCTTGATTGTGGTCCTCTGCCTGTTCGTGTTCCCTTTCTTTTTTCTGCTGCTGAACTCGTTTAAAGCAAATACGGCGATCACATCGAACCCGCTGGCTTTCCCGGAAGTATTTAACTGGGACAACTACCGGAACGCCTTCGAAAAAATGAACTACACGGCTTCTTTCTTCAACTCTTTGGTGATCACCCTGTTGGGCGTCGCTTTGATCTCGCTTTTTGCCGCGATGACCGCCCACTATTTTGTACGAAACAATACGAAATTCAACCAATACACGTTCATGATTATGGTTGCGGCGATGATCATCCCCTTCCAGGCCATTATGATCCCGCTCGTTAAAATCTACGGATCCTTGAACCTGCTGGACAACAAATGGTCGCTGATTTATATGTATTTGGGTTTCGGGAGTCCGCTGGCGGTGTTTATTTACCACGGCTTTGTCAAAGGGATTCCGGCGGAGCTGGAGGAAGCCGCCCTCATCGACGGGTGCACGCGCCGGCAAACCTTTTTCAGGATCGTATTTCCGGTACTGGCGCCCACAACGGCTACGATCTCGATTCTGAACGTACTCTGGATCTGGAATGACTACCTGCTTCCTTCCTTGATTCTGGTGTCGCCGGAGAACCGAACCTTGCCGCTCTCGACGTTTAACTTTTACGGTACCTATTCCGTGGATTACGGGCCGCTTATGGCCGGTCTCGTGTTGACGGTCATGCCGATCATGCTCGTCTATATGTTCGCCCAGCGATACATTATCCAGGGAGTCATGCAGGGTTCCATCAAATAAGGGATTTTTCGGGAGGCTTATTCAAATATGTTTACTGAATCAACTTACACCGTAGAACGAGCGGATCGATTTATTCGGGAGTCGAAACCTTCCTTAAACCCGGAGTACAGACTGAATTACCATCTGATGGCGGAATACGGCTGGATGAACGATCCGAACGGATTTATTTATTCGGGCGGTGTCTATCACCTGTTCTATCAGCATTATCCGTACAAGCCTTTTTGGGGACCCATGCATTGGGGGCACGCCGTCAGCCGGGATCTTCTCCATTGGGAGTATCTCCCCGTAGCGCTTGCCCCCGGCGAAGCTTACGACAAGGATGGGTGCTTCTCGGGCAGCGCAGTGGAAGTGGACGGCAAGCTCGTGCTTATGTATACGGGCCACCGGGTAACCGGTGCCGATCCGGATCGGGATTATGAGCAAGTGCAAGCTTTGGCCGTTTCCGAAGACGGGATCGCCTTTACAAAATATTCGGGGAACCCGGTGATCGGCCTCGGTCAAATTCCCGCGGGGGTAAGCCGCAAAGACTTCCGGGATCCCAAGGTCGCGAAGATCGGCGAACACTATTACGCGGTGCTCGGGTCGAACGACGCGCAGGGCAACGGCCTCGTCTTGCTCTACCGTTCTTCCGATTTGAAAGCATGGACTTTTGTCAGCATCTTGGCCAAGAGCGACGGCACCATGGGCGACAATTGGGAGTGCCCGGATCTGTTCCCGCTGGACGGCAAGTACATTCTGATGCTGTCGCCCCAGCGGATGCCCGCACAGGGAGAACAGTACCGGAACCTCCACTCCACCATGTACATGGTTGGGGAGTTTGACCCGGAAACCGGGTCATTCCAGGCGAACTTCCGGGCCCAAGTGGACCATGGCTTTGACTTCTACGCCCCGCAATCCGCCGTCGACGACAAAGGACGACGGATCGTGATCGGCTGGATGGACATGTGGGAACAGGACATCCCCACCCAGCGGGGGCACCATTGGGCCGGTGCCATGAGTCTCCCGCGCGTGGTCGTCCCGGACGGTGACCGGCTTCTGTTCCAGCCGGTGCCGGAGGTGGAGACCTGGCGCACCGCTCCATACGAATTGGGAGCAACCCCTCTCGATGGCGAGCTTCCTTTGGACATCTCCGGAGATTGCTATGAGCTTCAGGTGGAGTTTGAGCCGGGAACCGCGACGCAATTCGGGCTGAAGCTGCGATGCGATGGAACGGGGAAAGAAGAAACCGTCATTGCTTACGATCGCTCCGAAGGCATGCTTGTCTTGGACCGGGACCGGGCCGGGATCGGCCCGGGAGGCCGGCGCAAAGCCGCCGTCTCCCTTGCGGACGAACGGCTCCGGCTGCGGATTTTTATGGACAAATCATCTGTGGAGGTATTTGCCGGGGACGGGGAGCTCGTCATGACGGCGCGGATTTATCCGGGGCCCGCCTCCCTGGGGATGGCCTTATTTTCCACGGGGGAGTGTCGGGTGCATCGGCTACGGAAGTGGGATCTCGTAAAAGGATGATCCCGAACGAATCTCTTCTATAAAATTTGACAAGCGGTGCCTATGTTTTTCCCGTATAATAGGAGCAGCAAATCTAGCTAATCATCTTTGAGATCCTCAGGAGGTTCTATGCTGCTGCAGCCTGCCCATTCCGGGATGCTGGCCACCAAGACGGCCCTTCCCGTTCTTAAGGAAGTTCTGGTCCCGAGAGAACGTTTAATCCATAGCCTGAACGGGGCCTTGTCCAGAAAACTGACGTTCATCAGCGCCCCTGCCGGTTACGGCAAATCGACATTGATTAGTCAATGGGTGCATCAATGCGGTGCTCAGGCGGCGTGGGTCTCGCTTGACGAAAACGACAACGACATCGTTCGATTTTGGCGGTATGTCATCCAGGCCTTGTGTCAGGACGGCGATGGACCGTCTGCGGATCGCACCGCCCCGCTTATCCGCGAAATGCCCGGGTTGTCCGTAAATCTGGCCGTTGACGCGTTAATCAATGAATTGCACAGGACAAGCGCGGAGATCGTGCTTGTCCTGGATGACGTTCATCTGGTTACGAACCCCGCCATTCATTCGAGCCTTTCTTACTTCATAGACAATATGCCCGGAAATGTCCATCTCCTTCTATCCAGCCGGGTGGATCCCCCCTTCCCCACCGTCAAATGGCTGGCGCAGGGCGATGCCGTCCGGCTTGCGGCCCGCGATCTGGAGTTCAATGCAGCGGAAATTGGCGCTTTCTACCGGAACACCGCCCAAGTGGAACTGTCCAAACGGCAGCTCCAGATCCTGTCCTCCAAACTGGAGGGTTGGGCCGCCGGACTCCAGCTCGTTTCCTTGACGCTCCCTTTTGAGGACGAACTTGACCGCTATATTTCAGATTTGAATAGCTCCCACCTGCATATCCGCGATTTTTTGTTCGAGGAAGTGTTTAACCGGCTCTCCGCCGATGAGCAGGAATTCACCACGCAGACGTCGGTGCTGCCGCAGATGAACGCCTCCGCCTGCAACGCCGTTACCGGCCGCAGCGACGGACAGAGCATGCTCGAACGGCTGCAGGCCAACAATTTGTTTTTGATTCCGCTGGACGCCCACCGTGCTTGGTATCGATACCACCACCTTTTCGCGGACTTTCTGCAAAATTTGATGAAAAAGCGGGATGCCGAAGGGTGGAAAAGGTGTCATCGCAAGGCCGGCGTCTGGGCGGCGGAGCGGGGAGCGATGGAACAGGCCGCGCAGCATGCGTTTGCCGCCGGAGACTTCGGCCTCGCCGAGCTGCGGATCCGCGACCAGATTCAGGGGAAGGTGGAACAAGGGGAGTTCTCCACCCTGACCCGGTGGTTCGACCAGTTTCCGGACGAGTTTCCTCTTTCCTCGGATATGCGGCTGCTGCGGGCGTTTATTCAGGTCGTTACCGGCCAGACCGAGCGGGCGGAAGCGGAGCTCGACAAGATGGAACGGCGGGAACTCCCGGCCGCCCAAGGCGAGGAAGCGGAGAAATTGCGGAGCGGACTTTTGTTCATCCGCTCCAACCTGCTGTTTACCTCCGGCAGCTTCGGGAAATGGTTCGCCTTTAAAAGCGCCATCCCGGATGATGACATATTGACGCCGGAGCCGATCTTCTACAATTTCAACTATAACCAGAGCAAACCGTTCGTCCGGCTTACGGATCTCGGCCTGCGGGGCGGGCTGTCCGAGGATATGGAGCGGATCGGCCATCTGTTTACCGGGGTACTGCAGTCCCATGGGTGGCAGGACTCCCTGATTCATCTCTACGTCGTCCAATCGCTTTGCGAGGGGTACTATGAGTGGAACCGGCTGGAGGATAGCGAAACGCTGATCCATCGGTTGGAGAGCATCTCCCGGGTGGGCGAAATTCCGGGATTGTTCGTGCCCAACCGGATGACCCAGGCGCTAGTCCATGCGGCCCGCGGACAGTGGGCGGCTGCCCAGGACACGATCGGCGACGCGCTGGACCATCTGCCGAATACGACCGATCCCCATTGGCGCCGCTACCTCTGGGCCATGCGGACCCGGCTCTATGTGATGGAAGGCAAGGCGAGAGAAGCCAAGAAATCGCTGGCCGACCTTTCGATCTCGGCCAAGGACAAGCCTTCCTTCAACCGTTATTTTGAGTATGCCACGCTGGCCAAAGTGTTGGGGGCGCAGAAAAAGGAGCCGGAAGCCCTGCGTATTTTAGAGCAGCTCCTGCCCTTGTCGCGGCGGGAAAATTGCGTCATGGCCACCGCGGAAATCCTGTGCCTTCAGGCCGTCTTCTCCCATGCCGCAGGCTATCTGAAGCAGGCTCGGCGCTTCCTCCACGATGCGCTGGAAATCGGCGAAGCGAACGGATATGTCCGCTGCTTTACGGATGCCGGTCCGGCTATGGACAGGCTGCTGCGGCAGTATGAGGCGCTTCAGCCGCAGGCGGAGGAGCCTTCGCGGATTGCGAGAAAAGCCATATCCGGCGCCTATATCGCCGCGCTGCTGGCAAGCTTTTCTCAAGCCGATACGGGTGAGGCCCGTCCGGAGAACGCCCGGAGCGAGGCGAACCCGCCGGAATCCTTCACGTCAGGCGAGCTGGAAATCCTGCGGTGGGTCCGCCAAGGGGCTTCCAACAAGGAAATTGCCGGAGCGCTATCCCTATCGGAAGGAACGGTCAAAGTTTACCTGTCCCGGCTTTACGGGAAGCTGGGCGTATCCTCGCGCACCCAAGCCCTGCTGGCCGCCGAAGCGCTGGATCTGCTGGAGGAGTAAAAAGAACGGAGCAAATCACGAATTTACCGTGGAATGCAAGGGAGCTTTCCCTTGTATTCCGCTTTTTTATTTGGGGCTTTAGCCAGTTGAACTCGCGAAGCGTGCGAAACAACAAACCACCCGTGTGCTTCCAAGCTTCCAACTCCAAAAAGATGCAAATCTGCGGGTATTTTAGGCCGATTCCCGAGGGAGTGCGAAAAAAGATGCAAATCTGCAGGAATTTCTAGCGATTTTAGAGAAACGAGCCGGTTTCGTCGAAAATTCCTGCAGATTTGCAGGAATTTTGAATTTTTTGGCCCTAAGCAAGAAAAAACATGCACATATGCAGGAATTCTATGTTATCAGGGTTGTCTGAAGGGACACTAGTGGCACCCCTTCAGGGGTAGGCAAAAGCGGCAACGGCATAGTAGCTTGAACGAAGTGAAAGCTAGCGCCATTAGGCGCGAGCCGGTAATAAAAGCTTATAGCCTTAGAGCAAACCACCCGTTGGACGGGTGGTTATGATTTTTCAACCGGTCCCGGGCGTGCATTTGTCATTGACATCCCTCCGGCGATGACGATTATAATGAGAAAGCCTTTGGGGCTTTTTTGGAAATCGAACGAACAAGGGGTTTTCATGAATGTGGTTTATATTTGCACTATTGACGGCGATGGCCTGGGGAGGCGCGGATCTCTTTTACAAAAAAGGAAGCGACAGCAGCGACCGGTTCAGTCACATTAAAATCGTCATCATGGTCGGCCTGGTGATGGGAGTTCACGCCGTTTCTTACATGCTGTTGAAAGGAATCGCCTTTGACCCGGCGGACATGATCCGATATCTGCCCGTTTCGGCCTTATATATTCTGTCCATGACGATCGGATACATCGGTCTGCGCTATATCGAACTGTCCATTGCTTCTCCCGTGCAGAATTCCTCCGGGGCCGTGACAACGATTCTGTTGTTTCTGTTTTTCACGCATAGCTTGGGAGCTCTCGAAATTATAGGGATCACGATCATTACGGCAGGGGTGGTCGGCATAGCCATCCTCGAAAAAAGAGCCGAACGGGCCGCGCTTCAAACCGGTGCGATCCAATTCGACAAAAAGTATCAGATCGGCGTTATGGCGATCCTGTTCCCGATCCTCTACTGCCTGATCGACGGGCTCGGCACCTTCGCGGATGCGATTTACCTGGACGAATGGAGCTTGATCGGCGAGGATTCGGCCCTGCTGGCTTATGAGTTCACCTTTTTCCTGTGCGCGTTGGCCGCATGGGTTTATCTGCGCGGAATCAAAAAACAACCCTTCAACCTGTTCCGGGAACGGGTCAAAGGGGCTGCGGCGGTCTTCGAAACGATCGGGCAGTTTTTCTATGTCTTCGCCATGTCCAGCAACGCGATTATCGCCGCGCCGCTGATCGCCTCCTACAGCATTTTCTCGATCCTTCTCTCCCGCTTGTTCCTTAGGGAACGGCTGAGCCGGGGGCAGTATGCTCTCATTGTTATCGTCATCCTGGGGATCGCCCTGCTGGGGATCGCGGATGAGTTATGAGTCGAGGGAAGCGAGGCGACAATTATCTTGCACGTTCTCCGTTGCTCACATCGTTAAAGAATTTGAGCGAATATAATGCACAGATGCCGACGATCACATAAACGACCCGGGACAAGGTTGAGTCCTGGCCGCCAAAGAGCGAAGCCACCAAGTCGAACTGAAACAGACCCACCAGAAGCCAGTTCAACCCCCCAATGATAAGTAAGGTAAGAGCAATGACATTTAAGGTTTTCAATTTCCGTCCACTCCTTAAGGTATACTTACTTGTTTATTAAGAAAATTCCCGTTTTTTGAGAAGATTATGCATTTTTTCACAAAAAAGATTACCCTTGTCCTTCAGTTTGGTATATCTTTTAATTGGAGAAGGGAGGGGTTTTTATGAGCAGTACGGTAATACGGGATCCGAACGATGCCGATCAGTTTTCGCTGGACCGCCTTCGTTCCTGTTTGCTCCAAGCCGGCTTTTCGGGAGCCGGAAATCTCGAAAGCTATGACGTGGAACAAATGGATGCGACGAACGCCTCCATGTACAAAATCCGGCTCCGCCCCGATGCCCCGGATGTCCGGTTGCCCCGAAGCCTCATATTAAAAGTATGCCGCAGCCAGGAATTCGGCCCGTCGGAAGTATATTATTATGGCAGAGATTATCGGGATGCGGACGACATTCCTCTGCTGGCCTGCTATGACGCCGCATTTGAAGACCATGCCTACCATCTTTTGCTGGAGGACGTCTCAGATAGCCACCGGAATAGCTGGGAGCTTTCGCCCGATTCGGAATACGCTGCCCAGGTAGCGGCCGCCGTCGCCAAATTGCACAGCTGCCGGTGGGGACCCGACCGTATTAAAGAGGCCGGATACCCGGAGATGGACACCTCTCAGCTTGACCGTTATCTGGCCCATGTGGAACGAGGATGCGCTCCGCTGCTTGAGGAGCTTATGCAAGAGGGGCGCCATGACCTGGCAGCCGTCGCCCGGTTGGTTTTTGACAAGCTTCCGGCCGTGCTGAGACGAAGAATCCGGCAATTCCCTTCCCTATGTACATTGGTGCACGGGGATATAAATCCAGGGAATATTTTGGTTCCCAAATCCGGTTCCGGCGGCAGCGTGTTCCTGATCGACCGTCAACCCTTTGATTGGTCGTTATTAAGCTGGTTCGGTCCAGCCGATTTAGCTTACTTAACGGTTTTATTCTGGGAGCCGGAAAACCGGCGCAAGCTGGAACGAGACCTCTTGAAAGCCTATCACCAAGTTCTTTCCGGCCGATGCGCTGCGGATTATCGCTGGGAACAGTTATGGATCGACTATAAACTGTCGGCGATGCAATGTTTCTATGTCGCCGCCTCCTGGTGCATCGATCCGGCGGAGAGGACGGAAATGCGCTGGCTATGGAGAAGAGAGCTGGAACGTGCCGTTCTGGCGTTTCAGGACTTGCAAGGCGGGGAACTGCTGAACGCGGCGGAATAAAAAAAAGGGAATGACACCCGCTACCCGGAGGTCATTCCCTTTTCTATTTTTCACTTCATATAGTTTTCAACCAACTCGTAACATCTCTTCTTGGTCATTTCCGCCTTCGCTGCAACCAGCTGCAAAGCTTCCATGGTTCCTCCCTCGAACTCCTCCGCCGCTTTCGCCGCGGCTTTATCACGCTGGGCAATCCACTTCCGCTGTTCTTCCTTCAAGTCCTTTATGGCGCTTTCAGTAAGCCGGTTCTTCAACTCCCCGTTTATCTCGTTCAGCGCCGCATCCCATCGTTTGTAGGTTTCATCCGCCGCCTGGGTCATTGAAGCGGTGGTCCCTTCCTCGTTGAGTTGATCCAAATCGGACAACCCCTCTTCAATCTCCTTGAGCTTGTCGAGATAATCCGCCTTGGTTGCCTTCCGTTCGGCCGGCTTATTTCCGGCTTCGGCCGGTTCTTTGCCTTGGACCGGACCGGTGTTATCTTTCGTTTCGGCCGTCGCCGGAGCGTGGCTCACACTTTCGCTGTTTTTGTCCGTCGACGGGCTATTTGTCGGAACGCTGCCGTCCGTCCCCTTCACACCGCCGTTCGATGCCGCACTTCCTTGATCCCCCGCCGGACTTTCCTGTCCGGAAGGAACGGGAAGGATCTCCGCGGTCCCCTCATTTCCAGTACTCCCGCAGCCGGACAGAAACACGCAAGCCAACAATGCCGGGAGAAGTGCTTTCTTCAATATATTTCACCTATCCTTCGATTTTTTTATCCCATATAACGTTCATGTGGCAACATTATATTAACTGAAACGAAACGCAGTCCGATAAAGTTGCATAGTTCTTCCAAATTACCAGAAAAAAGTGAAAAGGTTATGCTGTGGTTGCTGCAAAAATATCCCGGCTTCGCCCTGAAAACATAGACAGAAAGCCCGCTCCACAAGGAGCGGGCTCATAATAACTATTAAAAATAGCGACTTAACTAAACCGGGAAATGCAGGATTGTATCATCTGCGGCAAGTTCGGGATATCGCGGTCCGTGACGAAGAGGCTGATCTTCGTTTCGTCCATATCCATCGCCTCCGCCAGAAATCCGCTCAATCCTCTCGATCTGCGGTCGATTTCCATGATGACTTTGATACCGTCCGCCTGCGGCAGAAACACCACTTCAAGCTCATCCAGCCTTTGGCGGTTCACGCCGTTCACGGGTACGAATTCAAACTCCTGCACGAACGGCAGGCGATTGCGGAACATGCCCGATGCCTGTTCGCAATTGGCGTAATGCAATTGAAAGCCTAAGGATTGGACCGCATTTAGAAAAGCGGATACCAGCGGCGTTGGGGAGATGGCGATATAATCGCGGTCGGACGGATCGACGGCGTTTTTGATATCCAGCCCCGTTTGTACCCAGACGCGGGTTTTTCCCAAGGTAAGCGGGGTATCCAATGGCAGGGTGAAGGAAAAAGGGACCTCCTTCGCTTCGTCCGGCTTCAGCGTAAACGGCCGGGTAAGCGGATAGCTTCCGAGCTCCGCGTGGGACGTAATCGTGCTGTCATTGGACTTGCGTTCATAGGTCGTAAACAATTGAAGATAAATGCTATCGATCGTTTGCTCGACATGCCCTCCCTTTATGCGGACAACCCCCTCAACGGGCTCCCCAGGGATCAACTGGTCGCGGTACAGCACGGTATCCACCTTGGCCGAACCGATTCCCACACTAGCCAGCAATTTGTTTACGAATGACATCATACCCCTCACTTTCAATAATTTAGGTTAAATATAGCATATGGCGATGCATAATTGGGATAACCTTTGTGCAAAATTTTGAAGTAAAAAAATTTAACTTTATGGAGGGTTTACCAACCGATGAATACTCTTGGCGCACATGAGGTTATGGAACTGCATGAAGTAATGAACGATGCCATTCACGGATTGAATACATTGCAGTTGTTCCGCCCGCACGCAAAAGACCCGCAATTGCAAACGATGGTGAACAATCATCTGCACGCCTGCACGATGGAGTACAACAACCTGGTGCAAATGGCGCATCAATTGGGGGCTTCCGAAGCGATGCCGGCCCGCGCCCAAAAAACGCTGCCGGATATGCGGATGAATCCAGCCGACATGTCCTTCCAACCGCTTTATGGACTGCGTAACCCACAAACCCAAACCCCTGCCCAAAGCAGCGAACAAATCGATGACATGGACGTGGCTCTCTGTCTGATTACATGTCACAAGCAAACGGCTGCTTTAAAAATGAAGGCGACCCTGGAAATGGCCAACCCGACGCTGCGCCAATTCATGCAAACTTGTGCCAACAAATCCGCGGACATGGCTTATGAAGGCTTCCAATACGCCAACCAAAAGGGATACTATCAAATCCCGACCTTGAAGGACACGACAATGAACACCTACATGCATTCCTATGGCACCGCCCCGACGATGGGGAACCTCGGTAATCTGGGCAACATGGGCAACATGGGCAACCTCGGCAGCGTGGGCAACCAGCAGTCCGGTCAACAATACATGTAGTTTTTTGCCGATCGGCGAATATCATGGAACTCAAAGAAGCCGCCCGCGAGCGGCTTCTTTCTTTGAGATGGATACGGCCCATCGGGCTACTTCGGAAATCAGGCCGCGAGATCCGCGTCCTGCCGGGCCGTGTCCGAAATTTGGGTCCGCAAGACGCAAACCGGAAACAGCACCATGCTGAGAATCAGCAGGGGCATGGACGTCAGCCCCGTGATGGCGATCGGCAAAAGTGGGGGCGGCGAGTCCAGCATCGACGGCTCATAGACCCGGAACGTCAGCGAATCAAAGACGAGCGCCATCAGCAAAAAACTGGCGAACGAATGAATGGCAAAAGCGGAAAAACCCAGCTTTCCGGCCTTACGGATATGCAGGAAATACAGCCCGAACATGCCGATCCCCATAAACATCGTAAGATGAGATCCTCCCCTAATTCATTGGGACCCATCATAAAGGTTTATGCTTAAATTTGCCGTTTTCTTCCAGTTAATTTTCCATTCCCGATGCGACACGCTCTTTCAACCGATCATACAAACTTTGCGTCCGCCCCGGCTCCTCCTCATTGTAAAAAATATATCCGTCTTTCAGTTTGATTCGAATAAACGGAGGGTGATCCTTAAAAACATACAACCTGGCTTTGCCCAATTCCTTCAGCCGGAAATGTCCTCGCGCGTGCCGGTCGGTCGCCTCCCCATTGATTTTGATCCCTGCCGGCAGTTCGTCGACAAGGGCAATGTCCCTAATGTCCTCCGTTCGGAAGCCGTATGAATACATCGGATAATCGATTTCTACGCGATTGTCCGCGGCAAACCGCAGCTCGGGCGACGTGAGCTCGGAGCGGATCAGCATAAAGCAGACTCCGATCAGAACCGAGGCAGCTAAGGCGAGCGTCCCCCAGACGAGTATTTTTCCGGTTAAGGTTGCCGTATTGACGGTTTCCCCCAACCCTACTCGCTTGGGCACGAAAACGCTTCTGTCATCCGGATTATGATAGGTAAACCCGTTAGCCCAGTACTCATCGTCATCCGTAACGATCTCTTTTCCCTCCTGGGCCAGTACATCATTCTCCAGGACGCGAATCTTACGATAAGCGTAAATCACCATCGCTAAGGGGATTGCCGTAAACAGCAGCGTAACCGCCGTCCAAAATCCGGTCATTCCGTCATTCTCCCGAAGCGCCGATAGGGTGATGAGGTAAAAATGGATGTTCTCCACCACCGCCACCGCGAGCCATAAAAAGGACAACACTCTCCGTCTGGCCTGGTTCAGGCTGAGATTGACTTCACTGTTCTCGCTGTACACTTTGGCTTTGGATCTCCTCATCAGCGCGGATATCAGAAAAAGCAAAGCCGTGACGGCCAGCCCCCCGACGGCGATGGCGAGAAGCCCCTTTTCCTCACGGGCCGTCCACAGCAGCGTTCCGCCGGCCATGGCGAAAGGGAAGGAAAACAGCCACAAGGGAGCGGACTTCCGGTTTTTCAGGCGGGCCACCCGCAAATCGCCCATCACCACGCGTCTCGGCCCGACGAACCAGTCGTGTTCACGCTTTAAAGCCAGCGTTTGCCGAAACGCCTTGCGGAAGGGCAGGGCCATCACGATGAAAAAGGTCGGAAACCACATGAAAAAGTAAACCGCCTGAAAAGCCATATGATGGCGAAGGAACAGCACGGGGACAAACAACAGCGCCATGCCAAGGCTGACATTCCCGAAGCGCCTGCGGAAACCCGCCTGGATCCTTGCCGTCTCCGGATGCTCCATCGCATGGCCGGGCAAGGTCACAGCAAATAACATCCCTTTTTGATATTTGGCCTGCGGACCGTAAGTCGCCAGAAGCACGATGTAACTGAACAGGGCAATACCCGATAACAGCAGCGTAAAAATAGGAATCAACTCATTTCATCCAGGATTAGGGTTGATAGCTCATTTTCGAAAAAATCCGGGCGCAAAGCTGGTGAAAACGTGAGGGGTCGACCCCTCGGATCGCCGCTTCCGCGATAAGCAATTCAAGCTTCCTTTCCAGTTCCGGTTCCGGCACGGCATCGACCTTACCCTGCTGCCGGGCGCTTACCTTGGCCCCATGCCGCCGGTCAATCGCAATGTAGCCTTCCTGCTTCAGCAGCGCGTAGGCTTTATTGACCGTCATCGCGTTGATCCCCAGATCGTCCGCCAACTGCCGGACCGTGGGAAGTTTTTCCTGCTCCGCCAGCTCCCCGGTTGCGATTCCGATAATAATCCGATTGCGCAGCTGTTCGTATAAAGGCGTCTCGCTATCCAAATCCAAAGAAATCAGCATGGCTGGGTGCTCCTTAACATTTAAGTATCATTTGTATTATATATATTAATACAAATGATACTTAAATTCCAGGCCGTGCCCGGGAAAATAAAAAAAGAAGTCAGCCTTATCGGCTAACTTCTTGGTTTCTAACCCGTTCCTTCCGGAGGATCGTTTACACCGCCATTGGTCATTCATTTCCGGGACCAGAGCGGGGCCGAAAGTCCGACCGCCCCGCCGCCCGGGCATAGCGGCCTTTTGGGCCGCTATTTTGGCCCGATTCGGCTCCACGGAGAAAATAGGGGTCAAAAACGGCCTTATTTCTCTGAATCGGGCAGCAATCTTGCAAAAAAAATGACATAACAAGTAAGAAGAATAATTTACAAAAAAAGGAGACCCCAGTTATCGTAGAATTGTACAGATACATACGAAAGGAGGTCTCCTTGAATACAAAGATACCT